>CAYJUJ010000016.1:2456-14991 GCA_964373325.1 uncultured bacterium | reverse complement strand
TTTATAGAAACAGCTGCGGCAACGCTTCGGTTTACATCTGGTGGAACAGCACTTGATGTAAGCCACTTTAATATTAAAGCAAGAATTTTAGGTAAAAACTCTTTACCAGATGCTATAAAATCATTTATTAAGGGCTGAAGTTGCGCTGAAAAAAAATCTTTAATTCCTCCTAAGGCTTGATTATAGGTTATGTTTTTTGTTTTAAAGATCTTGGCCATGCCATTCGTCAGCGTGTTCTGCGGTATGTTACCGGGTATTCTGCCTTGCGCATAAGCGGCGTTAATAGCATCTGCTATTATTTTTTTATGTGCCTCGGTTACGGGAGCGTTACCATCGAATGTCGCTGCTGCAAACTCCCTTAACATCTTTGATCCCTGACCCAACATGCCCATAAGCCTTGGATAATCGGCATCAGGTTGGACGAGGTAAGTCTTTATCGCTTCAAGAGCATTTTGGTCAAAATACCTTTGTAGAAAGGGATCACTTTTGACTCCGGTAGCAATTAACGTTAAAAGATTTTGCTTGTGGTCTTCAGAAATGTTTCTGTTGGCATCTGTCCAAACTTGCGGAACTCCAGGGGAGAGATCCATACCGGTCGTCTCCGAAATAGCACCAAGCAATTTAGCGAAACCGGGGCTGCGTTCAATTGCTTCATCCAAACTCCGACCTGTTAATTTCAGAAGAAAAGCGGCCGCTGAATCTGCGGTCACTAAACCCGCGAGAGAATAACCCAGCGTGTTTTTTGTATCATAAAATCCCAAAATACCGGTGATCTCTTGTTGAGACACATTCAATGTTTGAGCCAAAAAGCCAATAATGATAGGTTTTACGTGATCACGGATACGGGCCATGTTTCTTATATTTTGATTTTGAAAAAAATCCGATAGCAAAAACCTGTTGTACGTTTCAACATCGCCTTCAGCAAGACGCCTTATCATTTGATCCATGGGAGTATTTAAAACCATGGCAAGCCTTTGAAAATCAATGGCCACTGGAGAGTTGACATTATCAGGTTCTGTTTTTGTTATTAATTCAAACCCATTAACAAAATTACGTTGCGCGGGATTTAACCTGTTTAAGAAGGTTTGGGCGGCATCTGGACTCATCACAAAGCGAGACAAGCTTGTCGCATTTAGTATGAGCACCAACTGATCCCTCTGAACCTGTGCATCACTACCCATAAAATAAGTATTAGGCGGCCCTCTTATCTCATCCTGATCGTTTAATGCCCCTAGAACGTCATTTATTATTTTTTTACAAGGCTCCCCGTATGCAGGCGATGCGCCACCCACAGCAGTTTTTATTTTTTCAGAATTCCTTTTCAGCTCCTTAGCCCAGTCGTTATCTGGATCGGCAAAAACCCGCACACTTAAGAGCGTGCAGATCGTAATAATTACTAAAATGTACTTCATAATTTTTTTGATTTTCTGAGGTCACAACACAACAACACTCATACCTTTAATTATAACATAAGTTCAAATATAATCCAGATTGAAAAACCAATAAGTGCCATATAGTATTTCCCCATGTCTGAATTAAACATGAAAACACTCGTCTCGCTTTGTAAACAGCGGGGCTTTATTTTTCAAAGCAGTGAAATCTACGGAGGGCTTAACAGTTGTTGGGATTATGGTCCTTTGGGAGTTCAGCTTAGAAAAAATATAGAAAAACGGTGGTGGGATGAGATGACCCTTCGCGATGATATTGAAGGGATTGACGCAAGTATTCTCATGCATCCCAGGGTTTGGGAGGCCTCCGGCCATATTGAAAGTTTTACAGATCCACTCGTTGATTGCAAAGGGTGTAAATCTCGTTATCGTGCTGATGAAATTAAGGAAGAGAAGTGTTGGGAATGTGGTGGTGAGTTAACAGAACCACGTCGATTTAATCTCATGTTTAAAACCTTTATGGGGCCTTTGGAAGATCAAGCAAGTGTTGTTTATTTACGCCCTGAAACGGCCCAAGGGATTTATGTTAATTTTTTGAATGTCCAGACAACAATGCGCAAAAAAATTCCTTTTGGAATAGCACAAGTAGGTAAGGCATTTCGTAATGAAATTACTCCAGGTAATTTTATTTTTAGAACAAGAGAGTTTGAACAAATGGAAATGCAATATTTTGTAAAACCAGGGGAAGATGCAAAATGGTTTGATGCCTGGAAAGAAGAAAGAATAAAATGGCATTATGCGCTTGGAATCAATAAAGAGAAACTGCGTTTTCATAGACACGAAGCAGATGCACTGGCTCATTATGCTAAAGATGCCTATGATATTCAGTACGAATTTCCATTTGGATGGAATGAACTAGAGGGAATTCACAATCGAACCAACTATGACCTGACTCGGCATCAACAATATTCAGGAAAAAAGTTAGAGTATTTAGATGAAGATACAAAAGAAAAATACATACCCTATATTATTGAGACATCTGTTGGTCTTGATAGAACGCTTTTAGCTGTTCTTTGCGATGCTTACTATTCTGAAGTTGTAAAAGGAGAGGAGCGAGTTATTTTGAGGTTTAATTCCAAAATTGCGCCCATTCAAGTGGCTTTTTTCCCACTTTCAAAAAAATCGGATTTGATTGAGCTAACTCAAAAAATTCGAGTGGATATTTCAAAAAAATATTTTACACAGTTTGATGTGGCAGGCAGCATTGGTAGGCGTTATCGTCGGCAAGATGAGGCAGGAACGCCCTTTTGTGTGACAGTTGATTTTGATTCTTTAAATGATCAGAAAGTGACCGTACGTAATAGAGATACAATGGTACAGGATAGAATTTCGATAGATAAACTTTTATTGTATTTAAATGAGAAGCTGGGATAGAAGTGGGGATCTCATAGTTTACATGACTGGGTATGTTTGAAAATGTAAATAGGAATAAACGCGTTTATTTTTTTGGTGATGGCAAAGCCGATGGAGATGCGAGCCTCCATGATCTTTTAGGAGGGAAAGGAGCTGGCCTTTCTGAGATGACGAGGCTTGGTGTTCCAGTACCCCCCGGTTTTACAATCGTTACAGAAGAATGTCTTTCCTATCTTAAAAGTGCACGTGTTTTATCCCAAGACTTAAAAGAAGAGATACTTGAAAATTTGAAAAAAGTGGAATCTCTATTAAGTGGCAAGTTTGGTGACAATACCAACCCAGTACTTCTTTCTGTGAGAAGTGGCGCTTCTGTAAGCATGCCTGGTATGATGGAAACAGTTCTTAATTTAGGTCTCAATGATGAAACTGTTTTAGGTTTGGCCGAAATCTCCAAAAATCCAAGATTTGCTTATGATAGCTATAGACGTTTTTTACAAATGTTTGGCAATGTTGTGATGGGAGTTTCTGCAGGAGTATTTGAGGATCTTATTTCATATAAAAAACGCATTCTCAATATTAAAAAAGATACAGATTTTGAGACAAGTCACTTAGAGGATCTCATTATTCTTTTTAAAGCGGAGATTAAAAAAAATGCCGGAGAGTTTCCTCAAGATGTGTATGAGCAATTGTGGATGGCTTTAGCCTCTGTATTTGATTCTTGGAATGGGCAGAAGGCTATTTCTTATAGAAGGATTCATAAAATTTCTGATGATTTAGGAACTGCTGTAACAGTTCAAGCGATGGTTTTTGGAAATATGGGGGAAGATAGTGCCACAGGTGTTGCTTTTACGAGAAACCCTTCAACGGGAGAAAAAAAACTTTGTGGGGAGTTTTTATTAAATGCACAAGGAGAGGATGTTGTTGCAGGTATTCGAACACCTTTACCATTGACTATGTTAGAAGAGGTTTTGCCAGGGGCTTTTTCACAACTTGTTGAAGTGCAGTCAAAGTTAGAAAAACACTATCGTGATATGCAAGATATTGAGTTTACTATTCAGAAAAACCTACTTTATCTTTTACAAACAAGAACTGCAAAACGAACAGCCCAAGCGGCTGTCAAAATTGCGGTAGATATGGTAGGGGAAGGGCTGATCGATAGGAAAACGGCTGTGCTGCGTGTAAACCCTTCTCAGATGAATCAATTATTACATCCTCGAATGGATCCTGCTGCTTCTAAAGTTTTATTAACAAAAGGATTAGCGGCATCTCCTGGGGCGGTGAGTGGGAAAATAGCACTGACTCCTGAGAAAGCGGTAGCTTTGAGTCAAAATCATGAAAAATGTATTTTAGTAAGAAAAGAAACTTCACCAGAAGATATTCACGGCATGAATGCTGCGTTGGGTATTTTGACATCTTTAGGGGGTATAACATCCCATGCAGCGGTTGTAGCTCGAAGTATGGGAAAGGCCTGTATTGTTGGTTGCGCCACTTTAAATATCGAGGAATTTCAATGGGTTGTTCATCTTGGGGAAACAACTCTCCATGAGGAAGATACCATTACAATAGATGGCTCTTCTGGGGAAGTATACCTAGGCGCTGTTCCAACTGTAGAAGCAGAAGTAGGAGAAACTTTTAGAATATTCATGTCCTGGGCTGACACTTTTAGAAAAATGAAAGTGCGTGCTAATGCTGATACTCCTCTCGATGCTAAAAAAGCTCTTGATTTTGGGGCAGAAGGTATTGGTCTTTGTAGGACAGAGCACATGTTTTTTGATGAAAATAGAATTCGGGCTGTGAGACAAATGATTTTATCAAATACTCGCAAAGAAAGAGAATTGGCTCTTCATAAAATTTTGCCTTATCAAAAAGAGGATTTCTTAGGTATTTTTAAAATTATGAATGGCTTGCCAGTCACAGTGCGCCTCTTAGATCCACCTCTTCATGAGTTTTTACCTAAAGAGCGCGAGGGAATTGAAAAAGTAGCTTGCGACCTCAATGTTTCTATAGAAGATATACTAAAAAGGGTTGAGGCTTTGCATGAATTTAATCCTATGCTAGGGCATCGCGGTTGTAGACTTGGAATTTCTTATCCAGAGATTTATGAAGTTCAGGTGAAGGCTATTATGGAAGCTGTGTGTGAGCTTAAAAAAAATGGCATTGATGTGAGACCAGAAATTATGATTCCACTTGTTTCTGATGTTAAGGAGTACGAGATTATTGAAAAAGATATTCGAAAAATGTGCAATGAGATTATCGAGAGGTATGGAATTCATGTTCATTATCTAGTTGGAACAATGATCGAACTTCCTCGTGCAGCATTGACAGCTTCGCGCATAGCACAAAAAGCAGATTTCTTTTCTTTTGGAACTAATGATTTAACTCAAACTACACTTGGATTAAGCCGTGATGATGCGAGTTCTTTTTTATCTGAATACGTTGAAAAGAATATTTATAAGGAAGATCCCTTTACATCTCTTGATATAGAAGGGGTAGGGCGACTTATTAAAATTTCTGCGAAAGAGGGCAGAACTGCGAATTCTTCTCTCAAAGTAGGAATTTGCGGAGAACACGGAGGGGACCCCAAATCAATTAACTTTTTTTATGAAAATAATTTTGATTATGTGAGTTGCTCTCCTTACCGTGTACCCGTGGCTCGTTTGGCCGCCGCCCACGCGGCACTTATTCAAGGAAGTTGCAATGAGTAGCTTCCTCTCCCTTGATGGGAGAGGACCTGAGGTGAGGGTGATAGCTCTCATTGCAACAGCATTAGATAGGCGTGTTCCAAAAGCCTGTCATTGCGAGCGCTAAACGCGGGTCCCCACGCTTCGCTCGGGATAAACTCCGCAATCTCATCGCTACCGCGATGGGATCCCACGCCCTACTGCGCGAGGCGAAGAAGGGCTCTGGATGAAGGCTAGTGGCAGTCATTTTATACCTCTTTTACGGATGAGATCTGCCGAGAAAACAAAAAAGACAGAAGAAAGTAGCACTACATAGACAAGTTTTGAAATATAAATCCACTCTAATTTACCTATAAAAAGCCCTCGTGCTACATCAACAACCTGAGTCAGTGGCAACCAGTGGGCAATAGGCTGAAGCCAATCCGGAAAATTACTTATTGGGAAAAAGATGCCTGATAGCATAAACATAGGCGTTATAACTAAAGTAAAAAAGTAAATAAAAGATTGATACCCATGGGATAGTGCAGTTAATGTCATAGCTGTACAAGCGAAAAAAAGTCCAATAAAAAGCCCCACAAAAGGAATGAGGAAAGTGAGGGGGTTTCCAAGAAGACCAAAAATTCCAAAGACAAGAAGAATCACAAGACAATCGATAAAACTTCGTGTGACGGCAAACAATATTTCACCAGCTACAATTTCATAAGTATTAATGGGGGTTGCAAGAATAGCGTCATAAGTTTTTTGAGTCGTCATTCGAGTGTAGGCGCCATAAGTACATTCAGCGCTGGCTGCATGCATGGCTGAAGTCATCCAGAGCCCTGGGGCAATGTACTGAATATAAGAAAGGCCTTCTATTACTTTAATGTAATGTCCCATGCCATAACCTAGAACCAAAAGGAAAAGAATAGGTTCCCCGGTGGTACCAATGATAGCCTCTGGGTAATGTTTGGACCATACTTTGATATTTCTCTGTAAAATTCTAAAAACTTTGAGTGAAATCATTCTCGAAGCCCCCGGCCGGTCAGTTTTAAAAAGACATCTTCAAGAGTGCTTTGGCGATGAAGAAATTCAAAATCATTCATAGCCACTATTTTTTCTAAAATTTGGTGCCCCTGGTTTGTATAGAGAAAAAGTCGTGTACCTGTTTTTTCCCAGCCCAATTTAAATTCCTTGAGTTTTTCCAGTATTTCATCCATTTTGTCATCGACCACTTTAATCTCTATTGTTTCACGGCCTATGTGTTTTTGAATTAAATCTTGTGGCTTTCCTTGATCTAAAATTTTTCCTTCATCCATCATGACTAACTCATCACAAAGGCGTGTTGCTTCATCCATATAATGAGTGGTCAAAACAAATGTTTTGCCACTGGCTTTCAATTTTTCGAGCCTTTCCCAAATGAGATGCCGTGCTTGAGGGTCAAGGCCAGTTGTTGGTTCATCTAAGATAATAATTTGTGGATCGTGAATGAAAGCTCTGGCTAGTACTAACCTTCGCTTCATTCCCCCAGAGAGCTGAGTGATGCGAACATTCTTTTTTTCTGTAAGTTCAAAAAATTGAAGAGCTTCTTCAATTTTTAGTTTTGATTTTTTATGTGGAATTCCATAGTAGCGAGCATAGACAACAAGATTTTCGTAAACAGAAAGATCTGGATCAAGATTATTTTCTTGAGGAACAACTCCTAAAATTTGCTTAATTTGCCTTTCATTGTGAGAGGGGGAGAGGCCTGCAATTGTGAGTTCTCCACTTGTTATTTTGACATAGCAGTAAAGCATACTCATGGTGGTTGTTTTACCAGCACCATTGGGGCCCAAAAAACCAAAACAAGAGCCTTTTTTTATTAGGAAATCAATACCCTTCACTGCCTCAAAACCATTATAATGTTTCACTAAATTCTTAGCTTGAATAATGTATTCCATGTGGGTTCAGAATATAATCTTACTTTCACAATGACAAGTAATGTGCTTCAATAAAACCGTGGAAAGTCTTGCAACGCTTTTTCTAAATCAGCTTAGGGTTGAGAAGGGGTTAAGTGCCAATACTCTAGAATCCTATTCAAGGGATCTAAAAAGTTTTCAGAACTTCATAGAAAAAAAGAAAATTTCAAAAATAACACGAGATCATATTGTACAATTTCTAGCCTCTCTTTATGATCAAGGCCTCTCATCCAAAAGTGTATGTCGTTATTTATCAACGCTCAGGCATTTTTTTAAATTTCTCTTTCAAGAAGAAAAAATAAAAGAGAATCCATCCTCTGATATTGAGATGCCAAGAGTTCGCACAAAATTGCCAGATGTTTTAACTGAAGAAGAGGTAAAAAAATTACTAGAAACACCTCCTTCAGACAAGTTGTTGGGGATGCGAGATCAAACCATGCTTGAAGTTCTTTATGCTACAGGAGTTCGCGTATCTGAATTAGTAAATCTTAAATTAAATTGTGTAGATCTAAAAGTTGGGTATGTGAAGGTTTTAGGGAAAGGTTCAAAAGAAAGGTTGGTGCCTTTAGGAGGAGTTGCCGAGCGAGCATTAAAGGTTTATTTAGAAAAATGTCGCCCAGTTCTTGATAAGAAAATCAATGACACCCATATTTTTCTAAACAAGCAAGGAAAGCCGCTCACTCGTCAGGCTTTTTGGCTTTTGCTTAAAAAGTATGCAAAAGAATGTGCTTTTGAGAAGAAATTAACCCCTCACACACTTCGTCATACCTTTGCATCTCATTTGTTAGAAAGGGGAGCGGATCTTAGAGTTATCCAGGCATTACTTGGACATAGCGATATTTCTTCAACCCAAATCTACACCCATATATCACGCCGTTCTTTGGAAGAAGTATACAAAAAATTTCATCCCCGCGCTTAAAATAGTGGTATCGTTGACAAGCTTATAAAGTTAGATACTGTGTCCGCAATTATATTTATAACTTAAGTGGAGGATATTATGCTATCTAGAATTTTGCCGAGAGAAGAACGTTTTTTTGATCTTTTTGAAAAAATGGCTGAGTTCATAGAAGAAGCAAGCCAAGAATTTCAAAGGATGCTGCAAGATCTTCCCAATGCTGAAAGATATTCTATTAAAATCAAAGATATTGAGCATAATGCTGATGAGGTGACACATAAAACTGTTGAAATGCTTCATAAAACATTTATTACCCCCTTGGATCGAGAAGAAATTCATCAATTGATTACCAGTATGGATGATATTGTAGATTGCATTGAAGCAGCTTCTCAGAGAATTTTTCTTTATAAAATTAAACAAATAGCACCAGAAGGTGTTAGTTTGGCCAGTGTGTGTGTGCGGGCGGCTTCGCGTCTTAAAATAGCAGTTATGGGACTTAGTAATCTTAAAAATCCTGAACAGGTTATTAAAGAGTGTATTGAAATTAACCGCTTAGAAAATGAAGCTGATCATTATTTGCGTTTGGCAATGGCAAAACTCTTTAATGAAGAGCCCGATACTCGTCAACTTATTAAACTTAAAGAAGTTTATGAGTTTTTAGAATCTGCAACAGATCGTTGCGAAGATGTAGCCAATATTATTGAAGGCATTGTTTTAGAGCACGCTTAAGGAATCATGGAATACGGCCTTTGGATTATTATCGCCATCATTGCTGTGGCTCTCGTCTTTGATTTTATCAATGGTTTTCACGATGCTGCCAATTCTATTGCAACAATAGTTTCAACAAGGGTGCTTACACCTAAATGGGCGGTTATATGGGCTGCTTTTTTTAATTTTATTGCTTTTCTTTTTTTCGGTCTTCATGTGGCGGAAACCATTGGAAAGGGCGTTGTTGATCCTGCTATTGTTGACCCTATTGTTGTTTTTGCAGGGCTTATGGGTGCTATTATCTGGGATCTCCTTACCTGGTATTATGGAATTCCTTCAAGCTCTTCTCATGCTTTAATTGGAGGGCTTGCAGGTGCGGCCGTAGCCAAAGCAGGGGTTCATGCTCTTAATGTTTCTGGTTTTTTAAAAATTGGAGTTTCCATTATTTTATCTCCACTTCTTGGTTTTACACTAGCTTTTATTTTGATGATCGCTGTTTCCTTTATTTTTTTTAGATCAACCCCACACAAAGTTGATAGTTGGTTTCGTAGGCTTCAATTTGTTTCTGCTTCTCTTTATAGTCTTGGTCATGGTGGTAACGATGCACAAAAAACCATGGGAATTATTACTGTACTTTTATTTTCAACAGGATATTTAGGCACCACATTCCACGTACCATTGTGGGTTGTGCTTTCCTGTCATGCTGCTATGGGTTTAGGAACACTTTTTGGTGGATGGCGAATTGTTAAAACCATGGGGATGAAGATCACAAAACTAAAACCAGTAGGGGGGTTTTGCGCTGAAACAGCAGGGGCTGCGACCCTTTTTCTAGCAACTGGTTTAGGCATTCCTGTATCAACCACTCATACTATTACAGGCTCTATTATTGGGGTAGGGTCTGTCACAAAATTTTCAGCTGTAAGATGGGGGGTTGCAGAACGCATTGTTTGGGCTTGGGTTTTGACAATTCCTGCTTCGGCGTTTATTGCTGCTTTAACATGGGTAATAGCTCAGTGGTAACAACACCATTACAAAAACAAAAACTGACTGCAGAAGTTGTTAAAAGAAAGGATTTAACAGATGATTTATGGATTCTCTGGCTTAAACCTTCTCAAAAGTTTGATTTTAAACCGGGTCAATATTGTACGATTGGCTACGGTGGCACAGAGCGCCCGTACTCCATTGTTTCTGCACCTCATGAAGAATACATAGAGCTTTTTTTTGAACTGGTTCCTGATCATCTTCGTACCCCTCAATCTTTAACACCACGTCTCCACACTTTAAAACCAGGAGCAATTGTTGAATTACGGCCTCGTGCTAAAGGAACTTTTTTATTAGATGAGAATTATGAAACCCAAGCGATGGTAGCTACAGTCACAGGCATTGCTCCTTTTGTGAGTATGGTTCGTGCCTATTTGGCTAATTATTATCAGAAAAAGTTTCAAAAACCTCTTTATGTATTTCAAGGGGCAAGTTATCTAGATGAATTTGGGTATGATGAAGAGCTTCAAAAAATAGCAAAATCAGGAAAAATTGTTTATGTGCCGACGGTCAGTCGTTTTAAAGAAGAAAGAAATACTGGTTGGCATGGGAAAACGGGTCGCGTTAATGCGATTCTTGAAGAAGAGTTAAAGAAGTTTGGAGTAACATCAAAGGATTCTGTTGTTTATCTCTGCGGTCATCAAGGGATGATTGATGATCTTGGTAACGAAAAAGAAACCCCAGAAAAACCTCTTGGAAAGCTTTTGAAATCTGGCTTCAAAGTTCGTAGCGAAATTTATTTTTAACATTTGTCATCACCTTATCTAGCCCGTCCACGCCTCCAGTGTGGATAGCGAACATCCCTTCCTTTTTGTTTTTCTTCTCCTCGTGCCACTCTTTCTCCATTAACATTACCAATTCCTAATCTTTGATAGGCTTCTCTAACGCCTCTATCAAAAGCTGTAGGATCGACCTCCTCTGTTGTAACAAAGCTTCTTTCCATGGCCTCAATGGCTTCCATTCTTTTTCTTTCTTGTATTGCTATTTCTGATTGACGTGCGGTTTCTTTGTATAAATAGTCAAAGAGTTCTTGTATGAGTTGCAATATCTTGTTTGCACTGTCATTCCCGCGAAGGCGGAAATCCAGATCATACAATCCCTCCACAAGAGCCTTCATATGTATTCTATTTATTTTCCGGCATATAGTTTCAAAGGGATCTAATAGATTTTGAATATTGGCTATTTCAGGGAAAAGAGAGCGTTTAGTCTCAAGAAGACGAGTTAAATCATAGGCACTGACAGCACTATCAGCATCGATTTCAAACATATCTAGCTGCTGTATTCGTTTTAATATTTCACAAGTTTTTTGAAGAAAGGGATCTTTAGGTTCTGGATCAGAGTAAAGTACAAAAGGAAGGATTAAAACTAACAAAAAATTAACTTTTGTTATACTTTTAGTCGCTTTCAAAAGGAGCTATTAGGTAGCACGAAGAGAAACAGAAATCAAGAAAACAAAATCATTCCTAATACTACGTATAGATTTTTTTTCATATGTTACGACCTCCTTTTATTGTTACTAAAACCATTCTACTGTTGTTATTAACTTCCCTTCTGCATCAAAGTAAAGATCTACACCGAAAGAAGCTACACCACCTTCTTCACTTTCCGCATTGAAGTAGAGAATAGGAACAACATAGCCAATAACTTTTTTATCGTTAATGACCTTAACGGGTTTGGAATTATTATCATCTAAAACCACATATTCTTCTCCAACAAGCTTTTGCCTTAGTTCAAGTTCTCTTTCAAGAGCATCTTCAACTTTTTTAGGAAGTTTTTTCCATGGGATCTCCTCAAGTTTTGATTTCCAAGGAGATTCTTTAGGATCAAGTCCTTGCGGACTGTCTTGGGCTATTCTATGGAGTAGTTTTTCACCTAAAGAAAGAGAAGGTATTTGTACACGCAGTTTATAATGCCCTGTTGGAAGAACAATGACTTGTCGATATTCATGTTGATAACTATAACCTGTAATAGTTTGATCCTCATTTGAAGTTAGATTGATTTGGTTTTTAAATGTGTAACCTAGGTATTCACTTCCCGAACCAACAAACATGCCTTCATCTGCAGATTGTGGATCATAATTCGGTATAAGAGAAAGAGTTGCTTTTTTAGTATTACCACTGATGCTGGCAGATCCTGAAACTGTTACTTTTTCTAACCTTATTTTGAGCTGTGCACCACTTCGTGTAACAAGAATGGGTTGAGCCTCAGCTCTGAGATTATACAGGCACCGTCCGCTCTCTTCTTGTTTCCTTAATAAAAGTCTTGCTTCTAGTGTTGAAAAGACCTCAAACTTGTTGGAAACATCTTCAGGAGAATGTCCTTTTAGTAGTTCTTTGGGTGTTCCTACATCAACAATTTCCAGTGATGAAAGATTTAATTCAAGAGGGCAAGCCCCTTGTTTAATAGCCCATGCATTAACATTGATTAAAAAAACAGCGAAAATAGCAAATAATAGATTCTTCATTCTTCCTCCTT
>CAYJUJ010000016.1:0-2356 GCA_964373325.1 uncultured bacterium | reverse complement strand
TTTTCTAGTCAGATCTAACCCAGCAAATTATGTGCCACAATTTTTGAAAGACATTCTCGACGAGGAATAAGGTATGATGCTATTTTATGCTGAAGAAGTTTTTGACAAATTTGTAAAAAGTATAGTTTTTTTTGTCATCCCGCACTTGGATCCCGAGGATCCAGGATTTAGAGTTTATATGGATTTACTAAATTCTCATACCACGCGCTTAGTGCATTTCGATTTCTAATAACGGCTTTTTTTTCAGCTGAAAGTTCTTTCTGTGAGAAGATTTCGCCAATACGTGAGATGCCACCTAGAACGCCTAAAATAGTATCAAAAGTAAGTGTTAGAAGATCTCCTGCTTCAGCAGTAGTAGAAGGATAAGTATCTTTCCTTGCACTTGGAATAAAACCAGTTGTCTCAAAAGATCCAATTCTATTTGTAAGTTCCATTAAAAATTTAAGTCTCTTATAACTCATCCTGTTAGCTCTAGGATTATAGCCTGTAGGATTATCTCCAAGAATATAATCTGTAAACAATCTTCCTTTTGCATTTCCACTCAAAGCAAGAAGAAGAGAAAGAGTTATAAAGAAGTCGTCATTTTGAGCTGTAAGCATTTCTTCGCTTTGAATCATTTCAGAAATTTCTGCCATTTCTTCAGTGTTTAAGATAAGTTTCTTATCTTCAGTAAAAGAATGTCTTTGGAAATCAGCAAAATGTGTCATGATTGAAACCCAAGTTCTTTTGGTGCTTTGTGGAGCAGATTTATACTGATTTATAATAAAATATAGAGTTTTTGAAGAGTTAATTTGTGCCAGCGTTTCTAACGCACTTAATAACAAATCTCGTCGATCGTATCTATTAGGATAAAGTTGCTCATGAGATAAGATATGAAGAATAAGTGCATGAATGTGCTCAATAGCACCTTCCATTCTATATTTTCCAATAACATCTAAAACAAAATAAAGCCGTTTTTGATGGGTCGAGAAATTTTGAGGCAGAAAAGGAGCATCAATGTAGAGTAGACTTATAAGAATGGGAATGTCTAAATAGGGTTGTTTTATAGTTCCAATTTTAATGAGCCCCTCTCTTTGCACATAAGGATCTTCTCCTGCTCTTTCTAAAACAGAAACAACTAGGTTTCTAAGGAGTATTAAATCTTCTTGAGAGGTTTCTCCTGCATTAAAAATATGTGTGATTTTTTCTAAGGCTTCTAGGCGGTCGGGGACTCTCTCAGTCCTATTGATGTAATGGCCTAAAAGAGCCTTTATTTGAATAGATTCCTGGCCTATCCCAGTTTTTAACCCCACTACAAGAAGAAGAGATAATAATGTTATTAACATCCATTTTTTCATTTGGTTCACTCCAAGGTTCTAAACATTGCAATGTCCATGCCATGGCTAAGTTATTGAAATTCCTTAAATATGCATCCTTCGGCCCTGACTCATGATGACAGAAATGGACGCCTCTCGTGACATTTAGCGCGAGGGAGGGGAGGAGTGCGGAAGGCTCGGCCTTCATCTCTTCGTAACCTTCCGCACTTGAGAGTTAGATTTCTAGTGTGGCAATCTTCCAATTCCCATCTTTTTGACGTCTCAATTTTACCTTTGTTGATACCCCTGGAAAGCTTGCAATTGCATAGTCTTTTGTTGGATATGTAAACGTTGCTGCGTTAAAAATATCTTGTGGAATATTCACAAGATCAGCTCTGTGTTCTTTTAAAGTATTGGAAAGGTCTTTTTTAAGCCCTTCAGCTTTTGGGACTTCTTTAACCCTCTCTACCATCCGATTTACAACTTCCTCTTGAGGAGTTTTAGAGAGTTTAACGACAACACTTTTTTGCTCTCCAATTTGAACTCGTCGGCTTCCTAAAAATGTGTCTTCTCTATTGAGTCCAAAGTATTGCTTTTGTTGAGGCGTCCAAGATGCCATTCTTTTTTCTGGATTAATTCTACATTTTTCAGCTCTGGGGTCAGGTGTGCAATCTGCAATGTATTGCTCACGAAGTTGATTGTAGGCTTTGTCTCTTAATTTTCGCTGCAACTCCATTTCGTCTTGAACAGCTTTTTTCTCAACTTCATTTAAAGCCACAGCCGCTTGCTCAATTTTTGGTTTTAGCTCTTTTTGTTTTGTAACTACAGTTTTATCTTCTTGTGCCAACTCTTCAAGACGTTTTCGAGTTTCTTGATATTTTGCAGAAACTTCATCTGTAATTTTCTTTTTCAATTCTTCTAAGGTTGGCACATGCTTTGTATAAATGCGCCCATTCCATTTTAATGTTAAAAGGGAGAGATCAAAAATATCGCCTATAAGTTCAGGAACGACAGTGAGACAAACTATAATTTCCTATAAAAGAGCTGCTAATTGTGCACTT
>CAYJUJ010000015.1:6348-15207 GCA_964373325.1 uncultured bacterium | reverse complement strand
ATCACCCTCACCTCAGTCCTCTCCCATCAAGGGAGAGGAAGCATCCATCGCAATCGGCGAAAGTTTGGGGGTGACGCCGGTGGGCAAGCCACACTCGCGCGCAGCCTAATGGCGAGCACGAGATGTGGAGGGAACCCAGAGGCGGCAGGACCCGCAAACTTTCGCCGATTGCAACTTCCTTAAGTCACTTGACTGTGGTGTTCTTTACAGTACTTTGGAACTTTATGCATAATGACATCTTTGAAAAATGCAGGAATTTTACAGATGCAAAATTAGCCCGTGAAGCGGGAATCTATCCTTATTTTAGAAGTATTGATGCCTCTGAAGGAACACGCGTCATGATCGATGGAAAAGAAAGGATCATGATTGGGTCAAACAACTACCTTGGACTCACCCACGATCCACGAGTGATGCAAGCAGCCAAAGAGGCAGTAGATCGCTATGGGGTTGGCTGCACAGGCTCTCGTTTTTTAAATGGCACTCTTACAATTCATACAGAGTTAGAAAAAAGATTAGCTGCTTTTGTGGGTCATGAAGCGGCCCTTGTCTACAGCACTGGCTTTCAAACAAACTTAGGAACTATTTCATGCCTAGTAGGCGACGGTGAAATAGTTTTGTCTGATAGTGAAAACCATGCAAGCATTGTTGAGGGCTGCCGTTTGGCTAATGGTAAAACAGTTGTATTTGAACATAATAATATGGAAGATCTTGAAAAAAAACTAAAAGAACATGAAAATACACCGAAACTCATTGTTACAGATAGCGTGTATAGTATGACGGGTGATATTGCGCCCTTAGATAAAATTCATGATCTCGCTAAAAAATACAATGCAAAGCTTTTTGTTGACGATGCCCATGCTTTTGGGCTGCTCGGCAAAACAGGTCGTGGTAGCACTGAACACTTTAACCGAAAATTTGACATTATCATGGGAACTTTTAGCAAAACATTTTCTTCTATTGGAGGATTTATTGCTGCAGACGAAGAAGTGATTGACTATGTCAAACATAGATCTCGCGCTATGATTTTTTCCGCAAGTCTTCCGCCCGCTTCTACAGCTGCAGTGCTTCAAGTTCTTGATATAATGGAAAAAGAACCTCATCATGTTCTCCGACTTTGGGAAAATGCAAATTACATGAGAAAAGGATTAAACCAACTTGGATATAACACTAAACCTAGCCAAACACCCATTATCCCTCTCCAAATTGGAGATGATATGCAAACACTGGTATTTGGAATTTCACTTTTTGAGGCGGGACTTTTTACAAATGCAGTTTTACCTCCAGCAGTTCCACGAAACAATGCTCTCATTCGAACATCTTACATGGCATCTCATACAAAAAAAGATCTTGATGATTCGCTCAGTATCTTAGAGAATGTGGGCAAACAACTTCAACTTATTTAAATATCTATGAAAGATTCATTAGCCACAACGCCAGAAATGGTGAAACAAATCTATGCGACAATCGAAAAAAATCTATCCGTTATTTATAAGAAACTAAATCGCAACTTAACGCTGGCTGAAAAAATTCTTTTTGGGCATTTAGCTGATCCACAAGAGCAAGTTCTTGTGCCTCCCGAAAGCATTCTGGCTGTCAAACCAGACCGTGTGTGTATGCAAGATGCCACAGCTCAAATGGCACTTCTTCAATTCATGCAGTCGGGGCGAAAAAAATCAGTAGTCAAGGCAACTATTCATTGTGATCACCTGATCCAAGCTCACACATCAGCAGAGGTGGACATTAAAAATGCTATTCGAGTTAACAAAGAAGTTTATGATTTTCTAAAATCTGCTGCTGCTAAATATGGTTTGGGATTTTGGGGACCAGGGTCTGGAATCATCCATCAAGTTTTTTTAGAAAATTATGCTTTTCCAGGGGGGCTCGTCATAGGAACAGACTCGCACACACCGAACGCAGGCGGTCTTGGAATGGTGGCTATTGGGGTTGGTGGTGCTGATGCTGCTGAAGTCATGGCAGGGGCTAACTTCGAGGTTAAAAATCCAAAACTGATTGGCGTTTATTTAACTGGAAAACTAAGTGGTTGGACGGCACCCAAAGACGTTATTTTAAAAGTTTGCGAAGAATTAACCACCCAAGGCGGAACAAACTGTATCATTGAATATTTTGGTGAAGGAACGAACTCCATTTCTGCTACAGGAAAAGCAACAATAACAAACATGGGTGCTGAATTAGGTGCTACAACCTCTATCTTTCCTTATGACGAAAGATCAAAAACATATTTAAAAGCCACCAAGCGTGAAGAAATTGCAGAAATCGCAGAAAAATATAAAGATAAATTACTCATTGCTGATCCCGATATCGAAAAAAATCCGCAAAAATACTTTCATAAAACCATTGAAATTAATTTATCTAAATTAGAGCCTTATGTTGTGGGCCCCCACTCTCCAGATGTAGCCCGACCTATTTCAAAACTGGCACAAGATGTTTCAAAAAATAATTATCCTGAAAAAGTAAAAGCTTTCTTGATTGGAAGCTGTACGAATTCATCCTACGAAGATTTAGCAAGAGTTGTTGACGTAGCAAAACAAGCTCAGAAATTAAAATTAAAACTGAAATCAAAGCTTCTCATTACTCCTGGCTCAGAAATGATTTTTGAAACTATTAAAAGAGATGGATTTCTTGAAGTTTTACAATCCATAGGCGCAAGGGTTCTTGCCAATGCCTGTGGTCCTTGCATAGGTCAGTGGAAAAGAGATGATATTCAAAAGGGCGAAACAAATTCCATTGTCACATCCTATAATAGAAACTTTCCAAGACGAAATGACGGTAACCCTGAAACTCTTGCTTTCATCGCAAGCCCTGAAATTGTTATGGCGTTAAGTTTATCAGAATCTTTAAAATTTAATCCTCTTAAAGACACCTTGATTAATGCGGAAGGCAAAACTGTGAAGTTAGAAGCCCCAGCTCCTGCGGATGAGGTACCCAAACGCGGTTACTCAGAGTCATTTGTAAACTATTTTCCGCCCTCTAGCGATGAACCAGTTGAAATTGTTATTGCACAAGATTCAGAAAGACTTCAAAAATTAGAGCCCTTCAAAAAATGGGATGGAGGAGATTTTACTGAACTTCCAGTTTTACTTAAAGCAAAAGGCAAATGCACCACGGATCATATCTCCCCTGCAGGTCCTTGGTTAAAATATCGAGGCCATCTAGAAAAAATTAGTGACAACATGTTTAGCGGTGCCATCAATGCTTTTACAAACACACCCGGCACTGGAGTTAATATTAATAATACAGAACAAAACCAACCATTATCTGGAATAGCGAGAGAATACAAATCTCATGGCTTAGGATGGGTTGTTATTGGAGATGAAAATTACGGAGAAGGAAGTAGTCGAGAGCATGCAGCTATGTCTCCAAGGCTTCTTGGATGCAAAGCCGTTATTGTTAAAAGCTTTGCTCGTATTCATGAAACTAATCTTAAAAAACAAGGAATTTTGCCATTTACTTTTTCCAACCCAAAGGATTATGACAAAATAAGGGCTTCTGATTTTATATCTCTTTTAGATTTAAAAAATTTAAAATCAGGTTCTATTGTAACTTGTGAAATTTATCATTCTGATGATAAAACTAAAGAAAAAATAAAATGTGAGCATAGTTTGACTCAAGAACAAATAGAATGGTTTAAAGCTGGTTCAGCTATGAACTACTTTGCAGCAAAATAAAAATGGAAAATGTAATTATCATAGGTGGTGCATGTGCAGGATTAACGGCCGCTCTATATACATCCCGTGCTAATTTAAAACCTCTTTGTATTGAAGGATATCAAGCTGGAGGGCAGCTTATGCTCACCACCGAAGTTGAAAATTACCCTGGCTTTCCAGAGGGCCTTTTAGGGCCAGACCTCATGCAACTTTTCAGAAAACAAGCGGAGCGTTTTGGAACAAAATTTGTGACAGCTGATGTTACAAAAGTAGATTTTTCTAAACGCCCTTTTAAAGTGTATGTTGATAAAACTTGTTATGAAGGAAAATCTGTCATTCTTTCTACAGGAGCGAGGCCCAATCTTTTAGGAATTCCAAACGAGAAAAAACTTATGGGGCATGGCGTTTCTACTTGTGCAACGTGCGATGGTTTTTTCTTTAAAAATCAAGAAGTGGTTGTTGCGGGTGGGGGTGATAGTGCTATTGAGGAAGCTACATTTCTTACAAAACATGCCTCTCATGTAACGGTCATTCATCGACGAGATAAATTAAGAGCTTCAAAAATTATGCAAGATCGCGCTTTTAAAAATAAAAAAATTTCTTTTATTTGGGATACCGTTGTTACAGAAGTGTTAGGAGAAAAAGAAGTTGAAGGCATTCACATTGAAAATCTTAAAACAAACGAAAAGAAAAAACTAACGTGCCAGGGTTTTTTTGTAGCTATCGGCCACACCCCAAACACTCAAGTTTTTCAGGGCCAGCTTGAGCTTCTGCCAAATGGCTACATCAAAGTTTTAAACCACACTCAAACGAGTCTCCCTGGAGTTTTTGCAGCGGGTGATGTTCAAGATCACCGCTATCGCCAAGCAGTAACCGCTGCTGGCAGTGGTTGCATGGCCGCCCTTGATGCCGAAAAATATCTAGAATCTGTACAGCCTTGACCACCCCTTTAACATATCTAACTTATTGATATTAAATAAGAATATGCTCTTTCCAAGTCAGCTCAAAAATTAAGCAATATTGAGATATTCTTCTAAATAATAAGTAAATAATTTCAATATGTTAGAATAGTGAAACTTGGCATACCACTTGCTTCTATTTTATGTGAGAAGGCGAAGGAATTTTCAACAACGTCAGGTTGAAAATTCCGAGTCCTGAGGGCAAAGCCCGAAGGATCTCCTTGTATTACAGTTAGCTTGACAAACAGTATCTTAGGAAGGCCATGTTTAAAAAGACGAATCATTTTGTCATTTTTATTGCCCTTTTCTTAGGGGGTATCGCCCTTCTTTCCTTCTCAAAATCTCCTTCTTTAATTTCTACCTTCTCAAAACCCCAAACTGAAATAGGCACTCACAGTGTCTCTTATGCAGCTAATCAAAGCTCTTTTGGCCTTCGAGATGAAAAAATAAAACCAAGTACTTCTGATCAAGGTAAAACCCCATATTTTTTCTCCCAAAAAATGCAAGTTCATAAGCGCTATCAAGCCTCTACTTCACCCTCTGATCCATTTCAAGAAATAGAACAAAGTATTTCTCCTCAAAAACCTCAAAATACTTCTCCAATACCAAATGACTTTCTAAAAACACCAACTCAAGAGGAGAAAAAAGATCTTTGTAAAGCTCTCTCTAACACACCTTCTCATTCACCATTTAGGGAAGCTTTAGAAGATTTAAATTGCCCATCAACGTCATTGCGAGATTCCACCTTTGTCATCCTGAACGAAGTGAAGGATCTCCTCAAGATAAATCAAGGGGATTCTTCGACTTTGTCTCAGAATGACAAAAGAGAAGACAAACCAAAACTAGAAGAGCCATTTTCTGTTGCAACAGAAAAACTTACAAAAGATATCAAAATTCTTTTATCCAACTGCAATGACGGAACAGAACCAGTCACTTTTGAAAACTCTCCCTATAAATTAAATATTGGATATTTTAAAACTGAAGAAGCTGCTTACATTGTTGTTTATTCACCAGATCAAACTCTTCTCGTTTATAAAATTGCAGATAAAAATTTACTCTCTTCTAAAACAAGTACTTATATTGATATAGCCAATATTCCTTTTGAAAAAGTTTCTGACCAAAACGCAACAACTCAATGTTTGCTTCACTCCCTCTCATTCAAAATTGAAGGTGAAGTTATAAACATGAATTAAAAACCGTTTGATAGTGTTTAATTTCTATTTAGAAATACCTTGTTTTTTCGCCTCGGAAATCAAGGCAGGAATGATTTCGAAAAGATCACCCACAATTCCATAAGTGGCTATACTGAAAATAGGCGCTTCTGGATCTTTATTGATGGCTACAATCACGTTTGATTTTTTCATGCCTGAAAGATGTTGAATGGCCCCGCTAATACCACAAGCAACATAAAGTTTTGGAGATACTGTTTTACCAGAACTTCCTACTTGCCTATCTCTATCCACCCACTCATTATCCACAACAGGGCGAGAAGCAGCATAATCACCACCTAAAGCCTTTGCCAAATCTTCAATCAAATGAAAATTTTCTTTTTTAAGAAGCCCACGCCCACCTGAAATAATAATAGAAGATTTTGTAAGATCCACCCCCCCCTTCTCTGCTTTTACAATACCAGTTATTTTTGTGCGAACATTCACTTCATCAAGATTCATATTTAATTCGAGAACTTGTGGAGCCCCTCCCTCCCCTATTTCAGAAAAACTTCCTCTTTCAACCGTTAATAAATAAGGGGAAGATTCTAAAGTCACTTTTTCAGAAAGCTTTCCATTATAAACTTGCCTTACAAATACAGGTTTTTCACCCTCAAAAGAAAATGAAGAAACGCCAGAAACAAGTCCTAAATTGAGTGCGGCTGCTACTTTTGGAGCCACATCCCAGCCAAGCGATGTATGAGAAAAAATAACGGCTTTGACATCATTTGAGATAACTTTTTTAATCGCAAAGGCATAGGCATCAGGTGAGTACTTTTCTAACTTTGCATGTTTCACAACTAAAATTTCATCTATTTTTTTTGATTTTAATTTTTCAACAAGGGGTTGCGGGTTGTGGCTCAAAACAAGTGCAGCGGTTTTAGCACCTAGTTTTTGAGCTACCTCATGAGCCAGCGTTAGATTCCCCCAATTATGATCAAAAACTTCTCCCTCTCGATGTTCAATGAGGGTAATGACTTTTTGCGACATCAGTTAAAAACCTTTCGTTCTTTGAGTTTCGCAATCAATTGGCTTGCCACTTGGGCAGAATCTCCTTGGAGAATTTCTGCATAAGCTTTTTGCTCCTCATGAAAAAGGCTTAACCTTTTTACTCGAGATGCATTTTTGCCAACTTCATTTGAGTCAAAACCTGTATCAGATAGTTTTATTTCCTTAATTTCTTTCTTTTTTGCTTTCATAATCCCTGGAAGTGATGGATATCTTGGAATATTGATGCCCGTTTGAATTGTTAAAAGACAGGGTACATTAAGCTCAACAACTTCTAAAGATCCCCCTTCTAACTCCCTATGAACAGTTGCTTTTTTGCGATCAGAAGACAACTCTAATTTCGTTACCACTGTTGCATGAGAAATATTTAGAAGCTCAGCTAAAGCTGGGCCCACTTGAGCTTGACTATCATCTTCTGCTTGAACTCCTGTTAAAACTAAATCAAAACTATTTCCCTCTATTGCCTTTTTAAGTAATTTTGCTGTTGTCACAGAATCAGAGTCTTGAAAAGCTGGATCATTTAATAAAATGCCACGATCAGCTCCCATAGCAAATGCCTTTCTCATAACTTGGGCTGTTTTTTCTGAACCTAAGGAAACAATAACAACTTCACCACCATTTTTTTCCTTAATTTTTAGGGCTTCTTCTACGGCACACTCATCAAAAGAGTTCATTTTATAGACAAGATTTTCATCATCCACTCCCAAACCATTAGATTTGATTTTGAAATGAGCCTCCATATCAGGCACAGCTTTAACACATACAATAATATTCATATGCAAGCGGATTATAATAAGGAGACAAATTTCGTCAAACTCTATTTATTTGTTTTATTTGGAAGTAGTAGATGGTGGCTGAGGAGGCACACCTGAAACATAAATTCCACCGTTGCCCACTTCTCCACCTAAACGTGCATGTGCAGAAGAAAAAAAGATACTGATAAAAAATATGCCAACTAAAATCTTTTTAATCATCTTTCTTTGTCCTCGTTAATGGAAAAAACTGAACATTCAACTGATAAACTTCTTCAGGATTTTTTTCAGTACCTAAAAAAGCATTTAGCTCTCTTCTAAATTCTCTTATTTTTTCCTTAACTGTTTTTAAATTCTCCTTTGAAACAGCAACGGTTAAAGCATTAAACTCTCTTTCTTGATAGTTGTCACTTCTTAAAGCTTCTAATGCATGCGTGCCCATGGAACGATGAAACTCGTTAATAGCATGCGGTTTTTTTGCAGAATCAAAATCAACTGTAATATTTCTTTGATTTTGTCTCATAGAACCATTTTCTCGAGCCAATAGCCCTAGTTTTTCTAAAACTTCAAGCGCCTCTTCTGCCTGATAAGTTGTAATTTTTTTACCAAGCCGTTCAGCAATCCAATGAGCATCTCTTTTAAAACCAGAAAGAAGTGCCATTTCTCGTATTGCAAAATAATACCATTTTGTAACAACTTCTTTTTGATCATCATTTAAATCAAGAGCCTGCGGTAAACGCTTAAGACTTTTTAATTTGCCAAGATAGGTTTCCTTGGCTTCATTATCTTGAGCTTGATTATAGTAAACTAAACTTTCAAAAAAATCGGAGTCATATTTCAAAAGCCCAAGACCTCGAGCGAACTTTTTAATATTTTTGTGGGATAGATTTCTTCTCCCATCCATGACAAGCTTTAGATAATTGGGAGAATTAAGCCCTGCCCTTTCGGCAAAAGCTTTATAGGAATAACTCGCTTTTTTCTTCTTTTGAGAATAGTAAAAGTCAGAAAGAAGCTTTCTATAATCAGTATAGGTATATAAATCTAATTCAGCCATTCTTTAACCACCTTAAGAAATGCCTGAGATGTATACACGAGGCCTTTTATAAAATCAAGATTAATTTACGACTCCACTAAAGAGCATTGACAATAACATCCAAAGAATGAAAAATGCCTGTAAATCGCTGGGTTACAAGTAATACCTGAATTCATTACGGGACCGTAGTTCAGTTGGTTAGAACGCCTGCCTGTCACGCAGGAGGTCGCGAGT
>CAYJUJ010000015.1:1335-6248 GCA_964373325.1 uncultured bacterium | reverse complement strand
GGGACCGTAGTTCAGTTGGTTAGAACGCCTGCCTGTCACGCAGGAGGTCGCGAGTTCGAGTCTCGTCGGTCCCGAATTTGTACAATGGGAAAGAAAATTTTATCGACTACTTTGCTTTTTTTAATAAACATAGCAATGGCTAATTCAACTCTACAACCGCCACGACTCAAACAAATACCCCATGAAACCAAAGCCCATGGTGTAATTCTAAAAGATCCTTACTTTTGGTTCCGAAACAAGGAAAATCCAGAAGTTCTTAAACATCTTAAAAAAGAAAATGAATATTTAGAAGGCTTATTGACACCTCAAAAGAAACTAAGAAAAAACCTTTTTCAAGAATTAAAAGCCAGGATTGTTGAAAATGAATCTTCCGTTCCACAGAAAAAAGATGATTATTTTTATTATTTCCGTTATGAAAAAGGAAAACAATATAAGATTCACTGCCGAAAATACAAAAGCCTAAAACAAAAAGAAGAAGTGATTTTAGATGTGAATAAACTTGCTCAAAAAAAATCTTTTATTTCTTTAGGAAATTTTGAGACAAGCCCAGACCATCGCTACCTTGCCTATTCTACTAATTTTGATGGAAGTGAAAAATACACTATTTACATTAAAGACTTAAAAACGGGAAAGCTTTTAAAAGATAAAATAGAAAATACCTATTACTCATTAGCATGGTTCAATGACAACCAATCTTTTCTTTATACTGTTTTAGATGAAAATTTAAGACCTTATAAAGTGTTTAAGCATATGTTAGGTAGTAGTTCAAAAAAAGATGTCGAAATCTACCAAGAAAAATCTTCAGAAATGTTTGCATATGTTGATCGAGCTCGAAGTGGAAAATATCTTTTTATCTATTTGAGTGGAGCCATTACTTCTGAAGAACGATTCTTGGATGCAAATAACCCAAACTCAAAACCGGTTCTCATACAAGAAAGAAAGCGCGGGCATGAATATAGCGCAAGTCATCACGGAGAATACTTTTTTATTTTGACTAATGATAAGCATCCTAATTTTAGGGTTGTTAAAACGCCAGTCTCGCAGCCATCTCAAGAAAATTGGAAAGAAGTCATAGCACCTTCTAATACTGTTTACATTGAGGATATTCATTTATTTCAGGACTATCTCGTTGTTTATGAAAGAAAAGATGCCTTAACCCATATTCGAATTATTCGCATGAGTGAACCATCAGAACATTATGTGCAAGTTGAAGAACCAGTTTATGTTTTAAGCATTTCAGAAAATCCAGAATTTAAGACATCTACTTTGAGATATGTTCTGGTATCGCCTATTACCCCTGGAAAAACATATGATTACGACATGAATACAAAAAAGCAGGAGCTTAAAAAAGAAAAACAAGTTCCCACTTACAAACGCGAAAAATATCAAACTGAAAGAATCATGGTCAAGAGTTGGGATGGGGAGGAAGTACCGGTCGATCTTCTTTATAAAAAAGGCCTTAAAAAGAATGGGAAAAATCCTCTTTATCTTTATGGATACGGCTCTTATGGCGCATCTTCTGATCCAGGATTTGTCACTAACATTATAAGCCTTATTGATCGCGGATTTATTTTTGCGCTAGCTCATATTCGAGGGGGAGCTGAAAAAGGCCGACTCTGGTATGAGAATGGAAAATTCCTTAAAAAGAAAAATACATTTAAAGATTTTATCTCAAGTGCAGAGGCGCTGATTGAAAAAGGTTATACAAACCAAGGTAACATTGTTATTTCAGGGGGAAGCGCTGGAGGATTGCTAGTGGGTGCAACACTCAACATGAAACCAGAACTTTTTAAAGCTGTTGTAGCTCATGTTCCTTTTGTTGATGTGTTAAATACTATGCTTGATGACACACTACCTCTAACACAAATGGAATATGATGAGTGGGGAAACCCTCAGAATAAAGAATATTTTGAATATATTAAATCCTACTCTCCTTACGACAATTTATTTCAAGGAAAATATCCTCATGTTTTTGCAACAGGAGGCCTACAAGACCCAAGGGTGTGCTATTGGGAACCAGCTAAATGGCTTGCTAAAATGAGAGATTTAAAAACAGATCAAAACTACCAAGTTTTATACACTCATCTTGACTCTGGTCATGGAGGTGCCTCTGGCCGCTATGATTACTTAAAAGAAGTGGCCTTAGAATATGCCTTTGTCTTGAAGGTTTTTGGACTTTCTTCTTCAAAATAATTACAGCAACTAAATTTGACAAGTAAAGTGACAATTGTTAATGCCATGTGCACTTCATAAACCAAAAGGAGGTTAAAAATGGGAAAGAAAATTTTATTCACGGTATTTGCCTTTTTAATGAGCACAGGCGTGTATGCTCATGGAAAAAGGCCTGCTAGCATTGTTTGTAGCTCAATCGCCGTAACATACACGCCTTTTATTACTTTAACTGTGACAGTCGATTCTCTAGAATCAAATCCACCACAAAGTGAGGTAGATATTTCTGTTACACGAAGAAGTCGTCCGACATTTGTTCACAAAACTCTTAGAGGACTACTTGAGTGGGATGAAGTAAATCAGTTGGGAGAGCTTGAATTCAAAGATGATGCAGGACTTTTAACTATTGATCATGTAGAAGAAAATGGCAAAACCAAAGCTTCTCTTGATTTATCTTCTTCATCTGGATTACCAGCTGTAAAAGGAGCAGAACTTTTATGCTCTGTCACTTATGCAGAAGAACCTGAAGATGATACACCAGAAGGATATACTCGCTTAGATAAAAAAGTTTTAACGGGTCGTGAAGGGCGGCGAGTTTATCAATTGCTACGGAACAATGAGAGCGGAAAACTAGCGCTTGAAATCAGCGAACCTCAAGGGCCTGGAGGAGAAAGAAGAGATCTTTTGTTAGCAGAAATGCAGCAATTTGATTTGCCAGTATTTGCACATTTTCCCCGCCATCAACCACCCCTAGATAGACCTATGAAATTAGGCGGAAGTACGCTTATTAGTTTCTTTGACTTAAGCCCTCATCCCATGAATAGAATCAGACCTCATGATCATGATTCTCAAGCAGCCATTCGATACCTAGAAAAAGAGGTTCAAGTTCTTGGTGTAGGATCTAGAACAGAAATTTACAATGAAGTTACTTTAAAACGGACTGCAAAAGGGCTTTCTTTTACTTATACCGAGAGAGAACTCTTCAAAGTAGTTTCTCCAGTTATTCCTCGCTCATCGGTTGAAGGGGAAGAAAGAGACGAAGAAGCGCATCCACCTGCTGATGATGTAGAAAAAGAAGAATAAATAAATCATGGAAGTTAAGAAAATTGGAGAAAATACTTATGCTATTCGTCTTGTAATAGACGAAGAAATCATGAGTTCTCTTACTTCCTTTACAAAAGAACAAAAAATTCCCTTTGCGACTCTTCAAGGCATTGGAGCTATCAAAGTTATTGAAATTGGATTTTATGAACTACCAAAAAAGAAATTTGAAAAGAAATTTTTCAAAGAGGATCATGAACTCTTAACTGCCATTGGCAATATCACATGGCTTGAAAATGGTGAGCCTTTTGTCCACCTCCATGTCACCTTAGGAGGCGCTGATTATAAAGTTGTTGGAGGGCATCTTTTTTCTGCAAAAATTGCTGTGACTGGTGAGTTTATACTTAACTCATATTCGTCAAAGATATTTCGTACGCCCAACTCCCAGGTGGGACTTAATTTGTGGTCGCTCTGCCACTAAAATATTACCAGCGCTCACCTGTTAAGCGTGGAGAGCCTGTCCAGCTAACCCCACCCAATACAACAATGGGGCCACTTCCATTATCAACAAGCGTTGAGGTATGCATAGCTCTTGTTCTATACATGCTTGTTGTCGATAAGAAAAAACCAGATGGGCGCGCTCCTGGATCAAATCTAAAAAGCTCTACTCGTGAAGTTGCATCAGAGTTTAATGAATTTAAACTATTATAAGTTGTAAAACCTCCCATAACAGCTGCATCCGAAATGTAACTATTAGGAAGTTTTTCTGTCGTATGACGCCATACTCCAGAAACTAAAGTGTCATTCACACGAGAAAAATCATTGAAGGCTGGATCATAAAGATCTCCCGTATCCAGTGGAAAGTTAAAATCATCAAGTCCACCTAGCAAAAGCACAGCATCATCAGAATTATTAATTGTTCTATTGCCAACAACAGTGGCTGTATGCTTATGCCGAGGCGTTCCCATAGCATTATTAGCAGATCTAAATCTCAAGGTGATTGGATCAAAAACTTCTGCTGAGTTAATAACACCTAAAGAAGTATTGCCCCCAGCAATGAGAATCTTTCCATGAGGCAGGGTTGTTGCTGTATGGTTTTCTCTCGCAATATTTAAGCGTGAAGAAACAGCTACAAACTGCCCTGAGCTTGGATTAAAAAGTTCTGCCGTGTCTAAACGTCCAAAATTATCGCGCCCTCCAACAACAAGAACATAACCATCTACAGAGCATCCTCCGCATTCAATTTCAGTAGCAGTGTGCCCTCTTCTATCGTTAATCATGGAACCCACTCTTTCAAAATCATCCGTTTGAGGATTATAAATTTCAGCATCAGCTAGAATAAAGCTTAAATTTTCTCCACCTGTCACAAGAACTGAAGAAAATGGCGCTGCTGGGAATGACCCTGCTCCACCCCTATTTAAAAGAGTCGATGCATGGCCAGACCTTCTTTCATGCAGATTTCTGCGTGGATTCCTAAAAACTCTACGTGAACTATCATAAATGATTGCTTGAGCAGAAGGATTATCAAGCGTATCAAATCCGCCTGTTAAAAGAATATCATCTTCATTTGGCATAAGGGTAGCCCTGTGGCCATAGACTTCATAAGGTAGAGTAAATACCGTTGTTACAAAACCACCACCGCCACCTCCTCCGCCGCCGCCACCTCCTCCGCAATTTGCAAAAATAATAAGCAAGGTAGCTGT
>CAYJUJ010000015.1:0-1325 GCA_964373325.1 uncultured bacterium | reverse complement strand
ACATAAAGCCATTTCGGATATTCATTATTCTCTTCCTCCTCTTTCCAACTTGTAGAAATAAACAGCCGAAGACTTTGCAAAATGCATTCCAACTATTTAGAGAAATAAAATAAATATCTCCGCACAAAATGAAATTTAAAAATCCTTATGGTAATTAAGATCAAGTAAGTTTTTCAAAGCCGTTCAATAAGTTGACATTAAAACTAAAATTGAAATTCAAAAGTAATTTCATGAAGTAAAACTTTTGTTAAAGAAAAAAACGTCTACTTGGTTTACAGCTAGAGGTATTTAATGATGCTCAGGATGACAGAAATGCAGCTCAGAAATAGTATAAAAAACTTCGGCATTCATTTTGCAGGGAGAAACGCTTGATAAATTTTCATGTGAATAAAATAGAAGGAGAGGAGTAAAAAAGATGAAAGAACTGTTGGTAGTCAGTGCGGTCTTGTTAGGATTAGTGGTTTTTTCCCCAGGAGTTATAAAAGCAGCAACCTTTAACAATGGTTATAAGACTCAAGTAGAAAGGGATGGGGGTGTTCAAAAACTCACAGTGGCGGAAGGTGTTCAATTTGCACTTTACCTCACACAGGAATTTAAAAATGAGCCCCTTCTTATGAACGTCAAGGTAGAAGATATAAGAGAGGTGCTTATTTACCCGTTTAATTTAGAAGGTAAAAAATTCTCCTTGGCAACGGTTAGAACTGATGCGGGTAGTGTTCTTATGGGTTTTTTATCTCCAGATCAAACCTGGCTTAAAATGAAGCTCTCTGACATAAGACGTCTTTCTTTTGAAACAGCCAAAGAAGATGTGACTGACAGGGAAGACTATGCAAAAGCCTATGTTGAGAAGACACTTCGAAAAGGTGATTGGGTTGAATTTCAAGTTCTCTCGGGAAATAAGCTATACAAAGAAAGATACACATTTGATGGTGTAGAAGAAGATAAAGCCAAGTGGAAGGTCTTAACTCCTCATGAGAATGGAGAAAAGCTCGAAGAAAAAAGAGAAACAGCTTTTAGAAGTGATAATTCCTTAAGCATTATTGGCGCAGAAAAAGCAGAAGTTAAAGATTTATGGGTCGATGATGTAGACCAAGTAAAATCCTTAGAACTAGCTGCTGTTACATTGGCTAGTTTAAGTGACGATGGGAAAGAGCAAAAAGAACTTTTAACGGTTCATGTTGGAGCTCTTCCGTGGACTTATTTTAAAGGGTTGCTTGTACAAAAAGATAAAAAAGAAGATAAAATCACACGAGAAGTGGTAGCAGTCAGTCGTCTTCTCGTTCCTCAGAAAAAAGAAGATAAGATGGATCCTAAAGAAGCAGCAA
>CAYJUJ010000014.1:0-15214 GCA_964373325.1 uncultured bacterium | reverse complement strand
GAGGGAACCCAGAGGCGGCAGGACCCGCAAACTTTCACTCATCGCAACTTCCTTATTAAAGTATCGAGGCTTAACACCTTCTTCACCAAACTCTCAAAATCTGAAAGTGCAAGACAATTCGTTGCATCTGACTTTGCCTCTGGTGGATTCTCATGAACTTCAAGAAAAAGAGCATCAATACCTACTGCTACGGCTGCTCTTGCTAAATAGGGCACCATCTCTCGTACCCCTCCTGTTCGAGCGCCTTCCCCGCCTGGAAGTTGAACGCTGTGAGTTGCATCAAAAAGAACAGGGTATCCCATTTCTCTCATAATAGGTAAAGATGTCATATCCACAACAAGGCGATTGTAACCAAAACTAACTCCTCTCTCTGTTAAAAGAATTTTATGATTTCCAACTGATTCCATTTTTTCAATAACATTTTTCATATCCCACGGAGCTAAAAACTGCCCTTTTTTAATATTAATAGGTTTCCCCGTTTGGGCTGCCGCTAATATGAGATCCGTTTGACGACTTAAAAAAGCAGGGATTTGAATAATATCAACAACTTTTGCTGCGGGCTTAGCTTGCTCTACACAATGAATATCCGTTAAAACTGAGACACCCACCTCTTCCTTTACTTTCAAAAGAATTTCAAGCCCCTCTTCTAAACCAGGGCCACGATAAGAATGAATGGAAGAGCGATTTGCTTTATCAAAAGAAGATTTGAAAATAAAAGGAACATTGAGCCTTTGAGTCACCTCTGAGAGTGCCTTGGCCATAAAAAGAGTGAAATCTTGAGATTCGATAGCACAAGGGCCTGCAATAATAACAAGAGGAGAGCCTCCTCCAATAGAAAGATTTTTTGTGATTTCGACCCTCTGTGTTTGCATTTAAACAAAAACCTCTTTTGCTTCACGTCTTACATAAAAAGCAGGTTTTAAATGAGCTTTTTCTCTTTTTAATTTTTGTTTTAAGGCGCTTTCAATAAAACCTGTAAATAAAGGATGAGGTTTCATGGGCCTTGATTTAAATTCTGGATGAAACTGACAGCCCACAAACCAAGGGTGATTTTTAAGTTCCATAATTTCAACCAAGTTCTTTTGAGGATGAATACCACTAAAAACTATTCCTTGTTTCTTAAAGGCTTCAGTGTATTTATTATTAAACTCAAAACGATGGCGATGCCGCTCAGAGATTTTAGTTTTCTTGTAAACTTCAAATGCCCTTGTTCCTTTCTTAAGAACACAATCATAAGCCCCTAATCTCATGGTGCCACCTAAATTTGTTTTTTTCTTTTGCTCCTCCATAAGATGAATAATGGGATATTTCGTTTTTCCATCAAATTCAGTACTATTAGCACCTTTAAGGTCACAAATATGTCTTGCAAATTCAATGGCTGCCAACTGCATACCTAAACAAATTCCAAAAAAAGGAATTTTATTCTCTCGAGCCCACCGAATGGCTTGAATTTTTCCTTCGATACCCCTCTCTCCAAACCCCCCTGGTACCAAAATACCATCAATATTGCATAATTTTTCAAGAGTCACCGGATCTTCTTTTTCAATATTTTCAGAGTCGATAAATTCAACATGAACTGTACTTTCATGAGCCACTCCACCATGAAAAAGGGCTTCATTAAGGCTTTTATAAGAGTCTTTTAAATGAACATATTTGCCAACCACACCAATAGTAACCTCATGCTTTGGATAATTAACACGACGTATAAGTTCGTTCCATTTCTCTAGCTGAGGTGTTCTTGTCCAGATTCCCAATTTTTGTACAATCTTTTCATCGAGACCTTCTTTGTGAAAGCATAAAGGAACCTCATAAATGTTTTTAACTGTTTGAGCTGTAATAACACAATCGCGATCTACGTTACAAAAAAGAGCAATTTTTGCTTTTATTTTTTCATCAAGTGGTTTATCAGCGCGACATAAAAGAAAATCGGGTTGAATTCCAATTTCTCGAAGTTCTTTGACGCTGTGTTGGGTGGGTTTTGTTTTAACTTCTCCCGCTGCTGAAATATAAGGAACAAGTGTTAAGTGAATAAAAAGTGCATTTTCCCTCCCCACTTCTATCCGAATTTGCCGAATAGCTTCTAAAAAAGGAAGACTTTCAATGTCACCTACTGTTCCCCCAATCTCAACTATAATAACATCGTAACCCTTGGAGGCCTCAAAAATTTTACTCTTAATTTCATCTGTAATATGGGGAATAACTTGAACGGTTGCCCCTAAGTAGTCCCCCCTTCTTTCCTTTGTTATGACTGAATCGTATACCTGACCCGTTGTAAAATTATTAAACTTAGAAAGGGTGAGCGATGTAAATCTTTCATAATGCCCTAAATCAAGATCAGTTTCTGCACCATCATCAGTAACAAAAACCTCTCCATGTTGAAAAGGACTCATCGTTCCAGGATCAACATTAATATAAGGATCTAATTTTTGAAGTGTTACAGTCAAGCCCCTTGCTTCAAGAAGGCTTGCAATGGAAGCCGATGCCAACCCCTTTCCTAGCGAGGAAATAACGCCACCGGAAACAAAAATAAACTTGGTTCTTTTTTCTGTCATCCTTATATTGTTGGGTGAGGGCTTTAAAGGAATTTATTTCTATCCTTTACAACATTAAAAGTCAAATTAAGGTGGTGTTCCGAAAGCCTGTCATCCCCGCACTTAATTGAAAGCGGGGATCCATACCTTTTAAATACTGGATCCCGGATAGCGCAATAGCGCTTCCGGGATGACACGGTAGTGTCACTTTTGGAACACCACCTTTAAAATGAGGATAGTGAAATGAATTCATTAAATCTACTCTGAATTTTCTCATAATTGAGATCTTGCAGGCGATTAAATGAAAAATCTTCAACTACAAAAGAAGCCAGTGTATTACCATAAACAACAGCACGTCTTAGGTACTCTTCCTCAAAGGTTTTTTGAGATCTTGCCAAATATCCCATAAATCCACCCGCAAAAGTATCCCCAGCACCCGTTGGATCAACAATCCGAGAAAGAGGATAAGCAGGAGCTGAAAAAACACTCTCTCCTGTAAACATGAGCGCCCCATATTCTCCCCTCTTAATAATAAGAATTTGCGGCCCCATATGTCTGATTTTACGAGCTGCCAAAACCAAATTGTGTTCACCAGCTAACTCTCTTGCTTCAGACTCATTAATGAAAAAAATATCCACCATACTCAAAGTATTGATCAATTGTTCTTTTTTACTTTTAATCCAAAAATTCATAGTGTCACAAGCAACTACTTTTGGTTTTTCCATTTGTTCTAAAACATGAGCCTGAAGCACTGGATCGATATTTCCCAGAAAAACATAAGGTGTTTTTCTATAGTTTAAGGGAAGTTTAGGGGAAAAATCCTCAAAAACATTGAGGCATGTTTTTAATGTTTCTGCATCAGAATACCTTTCATCATAACGACCTACCCAATGAAAAGTTTCTCCGCCTAGGACTGTTTGAAGCCCTTCCACACAAATTCCCTTTGATTTTAAAAATAGAACATGTTCCTTGGGAAAATCTTCTCCAACAATACCAACAAGTCGAATAGGGTTAAAAAAACTAGAAGCAATAGAAAAATAATTGGCACTTCCACCTAAGACTTTAGCCGCCTTTCCAGCTGGCGTTTCAATAGTGTCAAAAGCAACTGAGCCTACAACCAAAATACTCAACTTTGAAACTCCTTTGAATATTTACTCAAAAAAAGATCTAGTTTCTTGCGCGTGCTTGGAGAAATGATATTAGGATTTGTTAGAACAGCATGTTTAAGAGCCATAGAACAAGAACACTCTGGTTTTGAAGAAATATTTTGAGCCAACCTTTGAATCACTTTTTTTGCTCGACTCACATTTTGTTTAATAACTTCCATAATAGCCTGAACCCCAACGTCCTCTTCTGTCTCATGCCAACAATCAAAATCTGTCACCAAAGCAACTGTACCATAACAAAGCTCTGCTTCTCGGGCGAGCCTTGCCTCAGGTAGATTTGTCATTCCTATGACACGAGCACCCCAACTTCTATACATGAGTGACTCTGCACGCGTTGAAAATTGAGGACCTTCAATACAAAGATAAGCACCCCCATCATGAACAGTTGTACCAACCCCTTGTGCAGCTTGAAGCAAGACTTTTTTTAATGAAAGACAAACAGGATCAGCAAAAGCAACATGAGCAACACAGCCATCCTCAAAAAAACTAGAGCTTCTACCTCGAGTTTGATCAATAAATTGATCAACAATCACAAGATGGCCAGGATGAACTTCTTCCTGCATACTTCCAACAGCGCTAAAAGAAATAACTGCTTGAACCCCTAACTTTTTAAATCCATAAATATTAGCTCTATAATTAATTTCAGAGGGAGAAATAGAATGCCCTACACCATGCCGGGGAAGAAAAACCAAGGAAGCACCCCCTAATCGCCCCTTTATAAAAACGCCCGATGGTTTACTAAAAGGTGTTGTTATTTCAACCTCTTGGACATCCTCCAAGCCTTCCATTTCGTAAAGGCCACTTCCTCCTACAATACCTATAAGCTTCTCACTCATAACAGTCTCACGGTAATGAACTGGAAAAATACTGTCAAATATTTTTGATTATGGTAGAATTGCTCGGTGTTCCGAAATAGATTTTACCTGACCTTCTCACTCATTGTTATTTCTGCTATAAGCTTTTTTTATCTAAACTCAGCTTATCTCCATCAAGTCAAAAACTTCATTAGCAAAAAAATTTCTGTTGAAAAAATAGTAACTACTATCGAAAAAAAAGAAGTATTCTTAGAATCCATTTGTTTAAATCCAACTGATTTTCTTCTAAGTCGAGTCCCCGATAAAACAATGGGTAGTCTTTTAAAAAAAATACCCCAGTTTGATCTTCAGTATAAAAAAATCTCAAATGGCTTTTCTTTTGGTGTTGGCATTCAATGCCCATCTTCAAACCCCATTGTTCTTCGCTTTAAAGTTCCGAAAAATGAAGCTTTAAAATTTACCAAGAATAATATCTTCTTAGCAACTATTAAAACTGTTTTTTCGGAAAAAGAATTAACCGAGCCCAAGTACGAATTACCTCTTTATTGGGTTAAAAATATTTCAGAAAAAAAAGACTATATTTTGTTTGAATTTGAAATATTCAAAACGGAAGCTAAAAACCCCTACTTCGTAGTGTTCACCTCAAACTACTAACGGCTATGTGATGTCATTCCTGCGAAGAGACCCTCTCGGTGCTCTGCACCTCGGGGTTATTTACATTATTTATCATCAGGCTCACGCCTGATATTCTTTAAAAGGTTAATAAATATTTAAGTTTAAATCTGCCCAAGCATATCCATAGTAGTCTTGAAATCTCACACGATAAGAGCCTTGTTGCGCCCATGGGTAAATGTGAATAAAACTGTCATTTGTCATATAGGCGACATTGTTTCTTAGAAAGCCAAAGGCATCAAAAATATTGACCCTAAGATAACAAGAGGGCATCTGACGACCATTTCTGTCATAACACCCAATCCAGAGAGAGTGTGACATTCCACGTGATGTCGTAAGATAATCAGGGAAAACGCGAATGTAAGAAATAGGACCTTGTTGATTGCTAATAGCAACAAGGGCTTCATCCGATAGCTTTGTTTCTTCATCATAAGCAACAACTTTAAAAGAACCATAATAAGCCCTTCCAGCTTGGAGTAAGCCATTTTGATCAATGGTTCCAGGAATGGTTGTTTCAAAGCCATTCATATCGGTTACCTTCCATTTAGGACGATATGTTGGATCTACATGCCCATCATCTTTTAAACCAATAGCTTGGAATTGATAAAAATCTCCTGGAAGAAGAGTTACATTTTTATGCTGAGGAAAGATTTCTATTTTAACAAGTGCAAGACTGGAATTATCAGCAAAACTTAAAAACGGAACAACTAAAAAAACAAGCAAGGAAAGAACTTTTTTCATAACGATACCCCCCCTTATTTTAGTTAGTACTCAATAAAGAGAATTCATAATTGTGGGCTGATTGTCAACATCTGCTAAGCCACAATTGAAAATCTTCTCTGGCTTTTTTGATGACTTTTTGTCTTCGAACGTCGCGGTCTCTATCTTTTTGCGGAGGGAGAAGGCCAAAATTAATATTCATCGGTTGAAAATCTTTTACTGCTTCATCCGTTATATAGTTAACGAGGGCACCTATTGCACAGGACGCTGGAATAAAACCTACTTTTCGATCTTGCATAAAGGCAGATGCATAAAGGCCAGCTAAAATCCCTATAGCAGAAGATTCAACATAGCCCTCTACTCCTGTAATTTGCCCTGCAAAAAAGATATGAGGATCTTTTTTGAGTTGTAAAGTTTTAGATAAAAGTGAGGGTGAATTGATATAAGTATTTCGATGAATAGAACCATACCTCACAAACTGTGCGTTTTTAAGAGCAGGAATCATAGAAAAAATTCTTTTCTGCTCTGGATATTTAAGCTTTGTTTGACAACCAACCATATTGTAGAGCGTTCCATATTGGTTTTCGAGTCTTAGTTGCAGAACAGCAAAGGCTTGTTTTCCAGTTTTAGGATTGATAAGCCCTACAGGCTTCATGGGGCCAAAAGCCAATGTCATCTTCCCTCTCTCAGCCATAACTTCTATAGGCAAACAGGCTTCAAAATAGAGGTTTTTTTCAAAAGGCTTTACCTCTACTTGATCCCCTTTTAAAACTTCATCAACAAAATGATGATACTCTTCCTCTGTCAAAGGGCAGTTAAGATAATCATCCCCACCTTTACCATAGCGAGAAGCTTTAAAGCATAACTCCATATCAATAGAATCAGCTTCAACGATGGGTGATATAGCATCAAAAAAATAAAGACGATTAACCCCCGTTATTTGCTGAATTTCTTTTGTTAAATCAGGTGACGTTAAGGGGCCTGTCGCAATGATCACTACTTGATCCTTTGGAATTTCTCTCACCTCTTCACGATGTATAGAAATGTTAGGATGAGATTCTATTTTTTTTGTTATCTCTTGTGAAAAAATCTCGCGATCAACCCCCAAGGCTTGTCCTGCTGGAATTCTTGCTACTTCGGCAGCTTGCAAAATAAGTGAGCCCAAGTCTCTCATTTCTTGCTTGAGAAGTCCGGTTGGGGAATCTGGATTTTCTGATCTCAAAGAATTGCTGCATACTAGTTCAGAAAGATTGGATGACTTATGAGCCTCTGAAAATCTTTTTGGCTTCATTTCATAAAGATTTACTTTTATACCTTTATTGGCACAAAGCCATGCTGCCTCACAACCCGCAAGCCCTCCACCTATAATTTTTACAGAATCATTCATAATGGAAGAAAACCTCACGTATCATGACCCCTCTATAAAGGTCAAGACAACCTCCGTTTTCCATTCAGCGCGGATTAATCTAAAGCTGAAAGAAAACGAGAGATCTCAATAATATGAATTTCTGGTCTTGTGACGACAATTCTCTTCTCAAAGTTCTTGTTAAGAACAAGTTGAAAGGAAAATTTTGGTTTTAAAATCTCTGTAAAATAACGTAAATTTGATGAAGCATCTGTTTCATTGGATTTTACTTCAATGAGTGCATAGGGTTTCTCATTGTTAGTAATTAAAAAATCGACTTCTCTTTTCTCTCTATCTCGAACATAATAAAGATTATATTCTCCAAAAGCAGTATCAGTCCAAGCATGGCAAGCTTTAAGAAGATGGCATGCGATAAGGTTTTCAAGGCGAGCGCCTGCATTGCGTAAACCTGACCAATCATAAAGATAAAGTTTAGGCTCCTTATGTAGACTTCTTCGAACATTTTTAGAATAGGGTCTGATGAGAAAACAATAGTATAAAGCTGAAAGAACACCTACCCAATCCTTAACGGTTGCAAAAGATACATGCAAATCTTCCCTTAATGATTCAAATGAGAGAGAGCTGCCAGCAACATCATCGAGCAAAAGAACCAAGTTTTCAATGTTTTGCAAATCATGAATAGACCTTAAATCCCGTATATCTTCGCGAATAAGCCTTTCACGACGAAGCCTTCTCCATCGACTCACTTCAGATTCAGAACCTGATAATAAAGGTTCTGGAAAGCCTCCCAATTGTAAAAGACTTTCAAGAGGAAAAGTCATTGAAGTATTTTCAAACCAATCTTCAGAAGGCGGTGGTTTTATTGTATTTATTTCTCCCAGCGTAAAAGGATGGAGTCGATAAGGAAAATATCTACCTTGAAGACTATCTCCACCTTTTCTAAAAATATCTAACCGCGCAGAGCCTGTAACAATAAAACTCATTTTTTCAAAGAAAAGATCATACAATCCCTTAAGGGAACGTTTCCAGATTCGCTGCTTATGAAGTTCATCAAGAACAAGAAGCATTTTCTGTTGATGTGGCGTTTTTAACTTCTCCAAAATAAGTTTAGGATTGCGGATCCAGAGGCGACGGAACTCCTCATCATCCCACGTAAAATAATTTTCATCTTGCCCCTTCGTGGCCAAAATGTGACGAGCCAATACCGATTTGCCACATTGCCGAGGACCTGAAATAAAGGCCATTTTATTTTTAGCCAAGGCATCATCAATAATGGGTTGTTCAAGATATCGTTTAATGGATTGAAGCGGCATTTATTGACATTTTCTCAGTATATTGAGTTTTAGTCAAGACAAATCCTCAATTAACTGAGTTTTAGTCTTAACTGTCCTCGCCGCACTCATCCGGAAGTTCATTCATTGACATGTGGTGTGCGAACAGTTAAGACTACCTACTCATGGGAAGTGTGGTTAAAAAGCGTCGTAAAAAAATGGCTAAGCACAAACGTCGTATGTGGAGAAGACGCAACCGTGCAAAGCTTAAGAGATAACCCTTTCTAAAGAAGCTAAATATCACTTTACCTCTCTATATCAAAACTACCATTTTTTTATCAAAACAGCATGCTCAAGTGCAATTTGCGAGAAAGGTTCATTGGAAGAATTTGTATCAACTATTAAAATATCAATCTTTTGACTGTCAATGTGGTCTTGTATTGCAGTATTCATTTGCAATTTAAATTCTTTTACTTGTGGCAAAATGGATGAGGGTACCTGTAATAATAAGTCGATATCTCCTCCTCTTTTTTGATCATTTGTGCGACTTCCATAAAGATACAGTGTAACGCGATTGAGAGAAATACAATTTTTTTGAAAAACACTTTCAATTGCTTCAATAATTTCCTTTCTTTCCCAATCTTTTAATCGCATTTTTTATATTATTTTCTCAATATCAAAAATAATAGGGATGTATTCTTTAATTTGCTTTAAATAAGGTTCTAATTCCTCTGATGAATACTCATGTGTCGCTTGATTTCTTAAATTTCGTATTTCTCTCCATTGATGAGCATCTTGAACAAGGCCCAGTTTTTCCGCCCGATTGAGGTGATCTGTAAAACTTCCTTCAAAACCAGGATCATCTATTAATATTCTAACTCGAATATATTTCATCATAAAAATATCTGTAACCCTTGAAAAACGAGCTACAAAACTTTCCCACGTTTCCAACAACTCGGGATCAGCATCATGAAGATCCGTAGGAAGTAATTGAATTTTTTGATAACTATATTTTAAATACTCTAAAGCTTTTTGAATGGCTGCCTTATGTTCTTCCAAAAGTTTCTGATAATCTGTCATAAAAAATCTATATCAATGGAAAAATCTCTCAGCAAGATAAATCCGACTATGAAGTGTGGTTCCTATCAGGAGCAACATTAATACCGATTAATTCTTTCGATCAGCTTATATAAGCGGCCGAAATTTTTTCTATTAAAATTGAACTTAAGTCTTTTTAAATGAGAAAGATGGTCTTCATCTTTCTCAATAGATAAGGGCTTTGATGAATGAATATCTGCAGAAACAATAATATCCTTAAAATCCTCACTCATTTTAGTTAAATCATTTTCTGGAATTTCCCTTTTGATTCGAATAACAGCCTCTTCTTTAATATATCGTATGGAATGATAGTTTGAATAAAAGTGATCAATATAATCGCAGGCCTCTTCTACAGAATCTGTCATTTTAAAAAGATTAAAATCTTCCGCTGAAATAAGCCCTAACTGCAACATGTTTTTCTCAAGATACTCCTTCCAGTTTTCCCAATACCTGCCTCGCTTTTTATCCATACAAACAATAGGCATAGGGGTATTTTTTCCTGTTTGAGCAAGGGTTAATACTTCAAACGCTTCATCATGAGTTCCGAGTCCTCCAGGGAAAAGAACAATTCCATCAACTTCCTTCACAAAAGCGAGCTTTCTTGTAAAAAAGTATTTAAAATTAATAAGCTTTGCATCTTTGGCTATATAGGAATTAGCATGCTGTTCAAAAGGTAATTTAATATTAAAACCAAAACTACTTCTACGACCCGCCCCCATGTTAGCTGCTTCCATAATTCCAGGGCCAGCACCTGTAACAATCATATAACCTCTTTTAACAAGAAGGCGCGCTACATCTGCTGCTTGCTCATAAAAGGAATCTCCCTTTTTTATCCTGGCAGAGCCAAAGATAGTTACTTTTCGAACACCTTTATAAGGAGTCAAAACTTTTGATGTATAACGCAGTTCTTTGATAGAAGAATTGATAAGTTTGATATCACCAAGCGGTGGATTTTCCTGTGAGAGTTTCCAAATAGTATGAAACATTTGTGCATAATATTCTTTGTGAGTCGCACCCTCTAGAATCTTATTGATAAACTCTAAAAATTTTTTTTCATCCATTCTAAAGATCCGGGAAAAAGAATTTTATTTCCCTTTGAGCTGATAGTGGAGAATCAGATCCATGAACGCTATTGCGCTCCACACTTTCCCCATATTTTTTTCTAATAGTACCGGCTGCCGCTTTGGCAGGATCGGTTGCCCCCATTATTTTACGATTGTGTTCAATAACTCCATGAGCTTCCAACACCATGAGTACAACTGGACCCGAAGTCATATATTTAACCAAACTTTGATAAAAGGGCCGCTCTTGATGCTCTAAATAAAAGTTCTTAGCCTCATTTTCTGTAAGCTGCTTCATTTGCATGGCTACAATCCGAATACCTTCTTTTTCAAAAGTATGAACAATCTCCCCAATGAGATTACGACTAACCGCATCTGGCTTAATGATAGAAAAAGTTCTTTCCATTTAACTTTGAGTTAAAACCTCCTTAACCTTTGAACCAATTGTAGCAGGGCTATCGCAAACATGAACGCCTGCTTTTTTTAAGGCACGAACCTTATCTTCTGCAGTGCCCTTTCCTCCAGAAATAATAGCACCAGCATGTCCCATTCTCTTTCCTTCGGGCGCTGTTTGCCCCGCTATAAAAGAAATAACTGGTTTTGTAACATTTTTAGAAATGTAAGAAGCCGCCTCTTCTTCAGCAGAACCCCCAATTTCACCAATCATAACTATAGCTTTTGTTTCTGGGTCTTTTTCAAAAAGGCTCAAGCAATCAATAAAGCTCGTCCCATTTAAAGCATCTCCACCAATACCAATACAAGTAGATTGCCCAAGCCCTACTTGAGTGAGTTGATGAACTGCTTCATAAGTCAAAGTACCACTTCGTGAAATAACGCCAACGCTTCCTCTTTTATGGATATAACCAGGCATGATACCAATCTTACATTCATCGGGTGTAATAATACCCGGGCAGTTAGGTCCAATCATCCTTGTTTTTTTATTTTTGAGATAGTTTTTAACTTTGACTAAATCAAGAACTGGAATGCCTTCGGTAATGCACACAACCAACCCCAACTCTGCATCAGCTGCCTCCATAACAGCATCGGCTGCAAAGGGAGCGGGAACAAAAATAAGAGAGGCATCACAACCTGTTTTTTCTTTTGCTTCTTTTACAGAATTAAAAATAGGAACTTGGAACTCTTTTTTCTCTGGATGTGTCCACAATGTGCCACCTTTTCCAGGAGTAACACCCCCTACCAATTTTGAACCATAATCGAGTATTTGAGAAGAATGAAAAGTACCGGCCTGCCCCGTAATTCCTTGGCAAATAATTTTTGTATTTTTGTTAACTAAAATACTCATGGATTTATTTAATGGCCTCGGTCACCTTTTTTGCAGCTTCTTCCATACTACTTGCTGTGGTAATTTCAAAATCTGCTTCCTCTAAAATTTTCTTTCCTTCTTTAACCCGAGTTCCTTCAAGCCTCACAACCAAAGGCAGTGAAAGAGGCACATTTTTTAAGGCACCTACAATGCCACTAGCCACAACATCACACTTCATAATGCCACCAAAGATATTCACTAAAATAGCTTTTACTTTTGTATCCGACAGAATAATTTTAAAGGCTTCTGTCACAGCTTCTGTCGTAGCACTTCCACCTACATCTAAAAAGTTTGCAGGGCTTCCGCCATGAAGCTTAATAATATCCATGGTTGCCATGGCAAGCCCTGCCCCATTAACCATGCAAGCAATATTTCCATCAAGGCAGATATAGCTCAACCCATGTCTTCTGGCTTCTACCTCAACAGCATTTTCTTGTTCACCATCTCGAAGAAGTGCAATTTCTGGATGACGAAAGAGAGCATTATCATCAAAACCAATTTTAGCATCCAGTGCTATAAATTGATTTTCTTTTGTGAGAACTAAAGGATTTAATTCTATCAGTGAACAATCAAGCTCAACAAAGGCCTCGGCTAGTTTTACAAAAATAGAGGTTAGTCTCTTTTGCAAAGAGGGATCTTTTACCAAAAACTCGGCTAATTCCATTTGTTGAAATTTAAGCAATCCAAAATGAAGATCAAAAGGTAGTGTTAAAATCTTTTTGGGATCTTCGTTGGCCAATTTTTCAATTTCAACTCCCCCTTGTCCACTGACCATAAAAGTAAGTTGCCCTCGAGCTCGATCTAGGAGAAGACCCACATAAGACTCTTGTGCTATGTCACAAGCTTCTTCTATAAGGACAGTGGAAATAGGTTTACCTTCTGAACCACTTTGGTAGGTAACAAGTTTTGTTCCAAGCATTTTAGAACTAAACTCTCGAACCTCTGTAGCAGTTTTTGCAACCTTAATACCCCCTGCTTTTCCACGCCCACCTGCATGAACCTGAGCTTTGACCACCCATTTTGAACTTCCAATACGACTAGCCACTTTTTCAGCTTCTTCAGCTGTTTTAGCCACTCCACTTTTTAATACAGGCACACCATATTTTTTTAAAATCTCTTTTGCCTGATATTCATGAATGTTCATATGGTTAGGCTGGCTACAAGCCCTTTTACATGTTCAATGGATTTTTGAAAATTCGCCTTTTCTTCACCTTTAAGTTTTAACTCATAGATTTTTTCAACGCCCGTTGCTCCAAGTTTGGCAAGAACTCCAACAAAACAACCCGATGTTCCATATTCACCATCAAGATAGGCCGCAACGGGTAAAACTCTTTTTTTATCTTTCAGAATAGCCTCTACCATTTCAATAACAGAAGCAGCAGGCGCTGAATAAGCACTTCCTGTTTTTAAAAGCTCTACAATCTCAGCTCCACCATTTCTTGTTCTTTCAACAATAGCATTGAGTCTTTCCTGCGAAAGAAGCTCAGTCAAAGGAATACCTCCAACAGAACAGTAAGGAATCATGGGTACCATTGTGTCTCCATGCCCTCCTAAAACAAAACCATGAACGTCTTCAACAGATACTTGTAATTCTTCTGCTACAAAACTTCGAAAGCGAGCAGAATCAAGAACTCCAGCCATTCCCATCACTCGATTCTTCGGAAAACCACTAACCTTATAAGCAACGTAAGTCATTGCATCCAGTGGATTAGAAACAACAATGAGAATACATTTGGGTGAATATTTCACAATCTCTCTTGTAACAGTACTTACAATTTCAGTATTTTTTGCTAAAAGTTCATCTCGACTCATTCCTGGTTTTCTAGGTAGCCCTGCAGTGATAACGACAACATCAGAATTTTTTGTTAACTCATAATTGTCACTACCTGCTACTTTACAATCACTTCCCAAAATGGGAGTTGCTTCATAAAGATCAAGGGCCTTCCCCCTGGTTGCATCACCCAAAATATCAACAAGAACAACATCGCAAAGCTCTTTTGCAACCGCCCATTGAGCGCACGTTAAGCCCACAAAGCCAGAACCCACAATTGTCAGTTTTTTCCGCATGTATTATTCAGCCCCTTCCTTTCATATTATCTATAATTGCATTTCCAAACTCAGAACATTTTAGAAGAGTTGCCCCTGGCATAAGACGTTCTAAATCGTAAGTCACCCTTTTTTGAAGAATCGTTTTTTGCAAAGCTCTTTTAATTAAAATAGAAGCTTCTCTCCAACCAAGGTATTCTAGCATCATACATCCTGAAAGAATCAAAGAGCCTGGATTCACTTTATCTAAGCCCGCATATTTGGGAGCTGTTCCATGGGTTGCTTCGAAAAGAGCAATATTGTGACCAATGTTGCCTCCAGGAGCAAGGCCAAGACCACCCACTTGAGCAGCTGCAGCATCAGAGAGATAATCTCCATTAAGATTTGGGGTTATAAGGACATCATATTCATCAGGCCGAAGTAGGAGTTGTTGAAACATCGAATCAGCAATTCGATCTTTAACTATGATTTTCGACTTCGGCACTTTTCCATTGAATTTATTTGTGACTTCTTCTTCAGTCACAACTTTGTCTGAAAACTCCTCTCGTGCAACTTCATACCCCCACTCCTTAAATGCTCCTTCTGTAAATTTCATAATATTACCCTTGTGAACAAAGGTAACACTTTTACGTTGATGTTCGATAGCATAGGCAAGAGCCATTCTAGCTAACCTCTTAGTAGCAAAAGCACTCATAGGTTTTATTCCAATAGCTGAATCTTCCGACAAGCTACATTGAAGATTTGTATTTAAATAGTTCACAAGATTTTTAGCTTGAGGAGTTCCCGCTTTCCATTCAAGCCCTGCATAAACGTCCTCTGAGTTTTCTCTAAAAATGATGATATTTAGTTTTTCTGGGTGTTTCATGGGGCTTGGAACACTTTCGAAGTATTCCACGGGTCGAACACAAGCAAATAAATCTAAAACCTGTCTTAAGGTAACATTAAGGCTTCGAATTCCTCCACCAATAGGAGTTGTCAGCGGCCCTTTAATAGCCACACGATATTCTTTGATATCATCAATGGTTTCTTGTGGAAGAGCCGACCCTTTTTTTTGAAAAGCATTCTCTCCAGCCCAAGCCTCCTTCCAAAAAATTTTTCTCTTATCGTGATATGCCAAACTGACGGCACCCTCTAAAACAGGGCT
>CAYJUJ010000013.1:0-15360 GCA_964373325.1 uncultured bacterium | reverse complement strand
TCTTTATTTTAACAATAAAACACTCGTAGGGGATAATACCGATGGCTTAGGCTTTCTTAATGTTCTTCGTAAAAAAAATATTTCCTTAAAAAATAAAACGGTCATGATTATAGGCGCTGGGGCTCTTGCTCAAACAGTTCTTCAAAAGATTCGAAAAGAAAATATTCAATCTGTGATGATTGCTAATCGTACTTTAGAGAAGGCAGAAAAATTAAATCCTTCTGCCTTTTGTGGTTTAGAGGAGATCTCTTCTTTTCTCCCTGAAATAGACGTTCTTATCAATACTATTGTCATCCCGGACTTGGATCCCGAGGATCCAGTATTTAAAATGGTTGGCGCTCAAAGCGGCTGTCAATTTATGGATTTCACCTATAACAAATGTAAAACCTTCAGTGGCAGAACCAACTACATCAGTGGTGAAGAATTCCTTCTTGCGCAAGCGCTTTTGAGCTTTCAGAAATGGTTTCCTAAATATAATAAAGGAAGTTATTTTCCTTCCTTTCATATCAGGAATTTTTTACATCGTTCGCCTAAGTATTGAAAAATCATTATATTTTCTTATTCATAGTAATTGAGGCGCAAATTTTTTTGACAAAGATTTTTCAAGTAATGCAAATACATTGTGCAAAAATGTTTTCAAAAGTTAAAAATGAAAAAATAAAAATTGGATTGGAAAGTAAAAACAAAAAATACTGAATAAAAAATAATCAATTTATTCTCAAAAAATACAAAAGATAAAAAAATTTTCATTCATACAAAGAAAAATTTTTCATTTTGGCCTAGAGTTTGCAGGAGAACCTCGTTGGCTTCAAGGTAGTAACAATAATCAATTTCAGTTTGAAGCCGGCTGAAGTTGTAAGTCAAGGAGGTACAGTATGTTGTATCGTTGTGAACTAAAGTTCATGGCAGTTTTGGCATGCCTACTCATGGCAAGTCCAGTGTTTGTAAAGGCCGCAACAGACCATTATGGCGTTCCTATTCCAGAAGATATGTCTGTAACACAGCTTTCTGATTTATTGGATGAAGCTGATGAAGAAGTTGGTGCTTTTGCAAGAACATTAAAAGGCGTCGGTTATACCGAAGAAGCTCTTTTAAATGGAACCGTTTGTGGTGAGAAAACTTATATCATCTTGGGATTGAACACAACACAGGATCTCGCTTCAAGAGCAGCCGCAAGAGCAGGCAGAGAATTTAAAGAAATGGTTGTCAATTTTCCTGACAACGTAAAAGATGCTTTGTGGGATAGCCCACGAGACACAGGTCGTGAAATTGGCTCTGATGCAGCAGCCAATGGAAGACAAGCTTTGAATTATGTGAAACGCCAATTTGGCAAAGCAGGTCAACACTTAGAAATTCATAGAGGATTTGGATTGCCAGCAGCAGCAGGCCGTGCATTGCTTGGTCTGTCAAAAGGGGCTTATGTCCTGATTCTTGAGCTTCCACTTGATGTTGCAGTTGATGTAACAAAAGGGTTGCTTAGAAGCTCATGGAGCCTTGTTGGTGATCCAGTTTCTGGAACACTGGCTCTTGGTGCAGCTTATGGTGTTATGGGAGTAGGTGTAGCTGGTTCCGTTGCATTGGCAGCAATACCGGCAACCTTGACTGTTGTAGCAGCAGGATTAGAAGGCATAGCCGTCCTCGCAACATCACCAAAGAGATTAGTAGAAGTTTTATTCTAATCTTAACATCTTGAATGCCAAAAACGGCACTCTTTACGAGTGCCGTTTTTTTTGTTATGCAGAACGACCGATGAATCGATTTTCAATATTACTTCTCCTATTAGGGCTATCTGCCTTGGGCTGGGCCAAAAACGATCACTATGGAATTCCGATTCCAGAAAATATAACTACTTCAAATATAGATGAACTGTTCAATGACACTGAAGAAAAACTAGCTGACTTTAGTGAAACCTTAAAATTCTGGGGTTACACTCAAGAACTTTTTCTTAAAGGTACATTTGATCAAAAAAAAACATATGTTGTTATAGGCCTTTTACCAACATACGGCATTGTTAAAGAAGCTCTAGAAACTGCTCAAAAAGAATCTGAAGAAATGATTTTAAACAGTGGTGTAAATTTGTATACTTCTTTCATTAAAATTCCAGTCACTACATGGCACAAAATATGTGATGATGTAGGAGAAGATCTTAAAGATGCAAAAGATATTTTTGATACTCACTGTGAGCTCGGCCTAGGGCATTATCTTCTAGCTATTATGGGAGGAGCCTACTTTCTGATTCTTGAGGTACCCTGGGATACAGCTTACAACATAGTGAGCGGGGTAGTACAAAGCACTTACCACTTGGTGAAAAATCCAGGTGCTGGTACGTGGGCATTGGCAGCTGGCTCTGTTGTGGGTACTTATGGAATAGCAAGCTCAGTTGTTTTTTCAACTATTCCAGGAGCAGTAACATTAGTTTTAGCAACTACTGAGGGGCTTAAGTTTATCCTTCTCTCTGGCCCCTTGTCATTGCGAACGCATGTGAAGCAATCTCATCGCTAATACGATTACTTATACCAACTGTACTCTTTAAGCCCTTCGGAAAGAGGGATGAGACTCATCTGGAAAGCTTTATTGAGATCCTTGTTGTCCGTCACATTAGATTCTTCAAGCATCAATAGCTGATCTCGTGTAAAAGGAGGATTTGGAAGTATTTCAAAAAACTGAGCCGCAACTCCAGCAATACCCATAGGAATATGAAGCTTCCACCTTTTTATGTGGGAAGCGCGTAGCATCATGTCCATAATTTCGTTAAATGAAAGGCGTTGTGGTCCCCCAATTTCAAACACTTTATTTTTTGCTGTTTCTCCTTGTAAGGACTGCACCACACAGCTAACAACATTATGAATGGATACCGGTTGCAAAACATATTTTCCATCCCCTGAAATAGGTAAAAAAGGTAGATACTCCGCCATTTTCATAAATTTATTTAAAAAATCATCAGCCTTACCAAATATCACCGAAGGTCTAAAAATAGCATATTCAAGGCCACTTTGACGAATCATTGTTTCAGCCATCCATTTTGCTTTGTGATATCGACTGCGAGCTTTTTCACTTGTACCCAAACCACTTAAATAAATGATTTTTTTAACACGATTTTCCTTGCAGGCTTCTAAAAGATTGCGCGTTCCTTCAACAACGATTTTTTGATGCGTTACACTCTTTCCCTTTTCAACAAGAATTCCAACACAATGAATAACAGTATCAATCTTATGAAGTGCCTCCCTCAAGGAAGCTTTATCTGTTATATCTCCCCATGCTATTTCTACAGGGAAAGTTTTAAATTGATCTTGATATGTTTTACGTCTTACCAAAACTCGAGTTGGAAGGTTTTTTTCAACTAACTTAAGAACAATATTTCTGCCAACAAAACCAGTTCCACCTGTAACAAGAATCATCTTATACTCATAACATAGCAAACAACATCTGTGTACTGTATACTGATGACCTATGCGAACCTACGACATTGTCATCATTGGAGGAAGTGCTCCAGGCATCGAAGCTGCTATTTCTGCTTCTAAATCTGGCTTAAAAACTCTTCTTATAGAAAGAGAAGAAAAATTAGGCGGACAACTTCGCTTTCAAAATCATAAAATTTTTGGTTTTGGAAATATTCCAACTGGTATAAGAACACACGAATTAGCCGAGCTTCTAGAAAAAAAAACGAAACAATGCTCCTTCCTTAAAGTGAAAACTAAAACTCTAGTTTATAATATTTCCAATGCAAACAAAGAAAAAAAGAAAATTCACATAACTCAAAATAAAAGAAAACGAACAGTTTTAGCAAGAAAAATCACCATTGCTACGGGTCATGGAAGCCAATCTCCAAAATTTATAGGTGCTGCCCTCCCTGGCATTATTTCGCTATCCTGTGCTCAAAGACTGCTTCATAAAGATCATGTCATTCCTGGACAGCGAATTGTTATTCTAGGAACATCGGATCCCGCCCTGTTCCTGGGATGGGAACTTTTAAAATTAGGAGTTTTGGAATTATCTTTCGTTGAACCTAAAGCTCACGTTCAAGGCAATCATTTGTATTTTTCCAAAATGCAAAAACATGGCATACCTTGCTATCTATCTTCCAAAATCAAAAAAGCAGAAGGCAAAAATCATTTAGAATATGTTTTTTGTAAAAATAAAAAAGTAGAGGCAGATGTTTTAATTATAGATAGCCCCTATGATGAAATTCCTCCTTTAGCAAGAAAGATAAAAGCTCATATTCAGGTGATATCTTCTCTGATTCCACAACCACTCTCCTATCAAAAATTAAAATTTCTGACTCGACGAACAGATTCCTCTAAACTAGAAATTGCAAAAGACCCTGCAGAATCTACTTTTCTACTCGAAAAAAAGAAGTCTCATACATACCTCACTTTTCCTTGGGAGCTTTATCCTATTCCAAAACCTGGCTCCAAAATAAAAGCATGTGATAAAAAAGGAAAGTTTGTAGATTATGTAAAAGTCACCGAAGTAGAAGAGGTTAAAAAATATCACACCTATCTTGTGACCGTTCAAATCAAAAATAAACATCGAAAACATATTCAAAGCTTAGAAAGACCTTGTGGCCTTTATTCTTTAAGAAACCCTATTATTGAAGGTTTTAATATTAAATTTGGAGATGTGAGAATTAACAATATTAAACACCGAATCCATACCGGAACTAGCGTAGCTGCAAGTCTTTGGGAGAAAAAAATAATGAAACTAGGATCTAAAAGGCTTTTCTGCAATACTGGAGAATGTGGATACTGTGAGATTAAAATTAATGGGAAAAACCGCCTTTCCTGTCAGACACAGATCAAAAAAGGAACAAAAATATCCTTTTAATTTTAAATAGTTAAGCTAAATTATGATTAAAAAAGAGGGCTCAAAATTCTTGACAAAAATTGTCACTCTTGATATCCTATTATTAGTTTTTAAGGTGTGGTTGGGTTGATTCCTTAGTTTAAATCCAAAACAAAAAGAAGTCCCATGAACAAAATTCTGGCATTGAACTCTACTTTTGAGGGAATGAAAGAACCAAGTATTCAAGAAAAACTTTCTTGGTTCATGTTCTTAAGAATTGGTGTTGTCACCTCACTCCTTGCTTTTTTTATCTTTTTCAAATTAAAAACCCCATCTGAGCAAGTTTCCACACAACTGATTGCTGTTTATTTTTTACTGGCTATTACCTACTTGAGTAATTTTATTTATGCTCTTTTTCTAAAACGTATTCAAAATATTCGTCTTTTTGTTGGTTCTCAAATCATCTATGATGTGCTTTTTACAACAGCTCTTCTTTATTTCGTAAAAACTCCAGAAAGTATTTTTAATATCCTCTATCCCGTTACTATTATCTTTGCGAGTCTTCTCTTTCAAAGAACGGGGGCACTTCTCACAGCTAACTTTTGTACCATATGTTTTAGTCTTTATCTTATTTATAATCCCATCATTGATTCTCAACGACATCTCTATGTTTTATTTATCAATAACTTCATTTTTTATCTTATTGCTTTAGCCAGTGGTACACTTTCAGAGCAACTTAAAATAACAGGCATTAAGTTAAAAGAAAAAGAAAGTTTTACGTCTGCCATTGTAGATAATATTACAAGTGGTCTTCTAACTGTCGATACAGACAATACCATAACCTATTACAATAAGGCGGCAACCGACATTACCGGTAAATCATTTGAAAAAGTTTTTGGTAGAAAAATAGAAAGAGTCTTTCCAGAATTTGCAGTAGTTTTAGAAACTTATACAGATCCCGCAACTCGCCCTGAAATAACATATAAGAAAGACGATGAAACATTATCTTTGGGAGTGTTTGTTTCTCCTCTTAACGATTTTGAAGGTCACACAAAAGGAAAAATTCTTATCTTTCAAGATTTTACACAGCTTAAAAAAATGGAAGAAGACATGCGCATTAGCGATAAACTAGCAGCTGTAGGAAAGCTAGCAGCAGGCATTGCTCATGAAATCAGAAATCCACTGGCTTCGATGAGTGGCTCCATCCAAGTTTTAAAAAAAAGCCTTCCTCTCAAAGAGGATGATCAGAGACTTATGAATATTATTTTAAAAGAAACGGAAAGGCTTAATAACTTGATTACTGAGTTTCTCACTTTTGTAAAACCATCAGGAATTAGAAAAGCGAAAGTACAGTTTAAAAAATTTGTTGAGGAAACAGTGGATACCTTAAAAATCAACCCCAACTTTCAGAAAAATATTACAATTCATACAGAGGGAGAAGATACGGCTCTTTTTATCGATCCTGAAAAATTTAAACAAATACTGTGGAATCTTCTTATTAACTCTTCCCAGGCCATGCCAGAGGGTGGGGATGTTTATATTTCCTGGAATAAAAACACCCATTTCAGTATTTTAAAGGTTAAAGATACGGGTGGTGGTATTCCGGAAGATATTAGAAATAAAGTTTTCGACCCTTTTTTCACAACAAAAGAGGGCGGAACGGGGCTTGGACTTGCTACTGTTTACAAAATTGTGGAGGCTCATAGGGGGCGAATCCATGTAGTAAGCTCAGTAAACAAAGGAACAACATTTATAATAGAAATACCTAATACATAAGGGGGTCACATGGCAAAAGAAAGAGTACTGGTTGTTGATGATGAACAAAGCATTCGTGAATTTCTAGAAATTATGCTCAAACGCGAGAAATACGAGGTCACAACTGCCGCAAATGGAAGTAAAGCTCTTAGGCTTCTAGAAAAAGAAAGCTTTGACATGGTTATTACAGATATCCAAATGCCACAAGTTTCAGGCATGGATCTTCTTGAAAAAGTAAAAAATATGAATCCTAACATCATTGTTATCATGATTACAGCTTACGGGTCTACAGAGTCAGCCGTTGAAGCCATGAAGTTAGGAGCCTACGATTATATTACAAAACCTTTTAAAATTGATGAGCTTAAAATCATCATTCGAAAAGCCTTTGACACACAAATGTTAAAACAAGAAAACATACAACTTAAAAAAGCTCTTGAATCTAAATATTCATTTCAAAATATTGTAGGTAGCTCGCCTCTCATGCTTAAACTCTACGATGTCATAAGCCGAGTATCTGAAACTAAGTCAAACATTCTCATCACTGGAGAAAGCGGCACTGGAAAAGAGCTTATTGCTCGTGGCATTCACTACAATGGCCTTCTTAAAGATAAACCTTTTGTGACTATTAACTGTGGAGCCATTCCAGAAAATCTTATGGAAAGTGAAATGTTTGGTCATAAAAAAGGTTCTTTTACAGGTGCTATTTCTGAAAAAACAGGACTTTTTGAAGTAGCCGATAAAGGTACTATTTTCTTAGATGAAGTAGCAGATCTACCCCTTTCAATCCAAGTAAAACTTTTACGTGCCATCCAGGAAAGAACTTTTAGAAAGGTTGGTGGTACACAAGACATTCAAGTAGATGTCCGAGTTATCTGCGCTACCAATAAAGACCTTGAAAAAGAAGTTAAAGGGGGGCGATTCCGAGAAGACCTTTTCTATCGACTTAATGTCATCCATATCATAGCGCCTTCACTTCGAGAGAGAAAAGAAGATATTCCAGTCCTTGCAGCACATTTTTTTGACAAATACACTAAGGAACTTGGAAAAAATGTTAAAAAAATCTCCCAAGAGGCCATGGATGCACTCAAAGCCTATAATTATCCTGGCAATGTTCGAGAACTGGAAAACATTATAGAAAGAACAGTGGCTCTTGAAAGTGGTTCTGCAATTCTTAGAGAAAGTTTGCCCCCTCAGGTTCTAAACCTTCCAGAGGGCAGTCTTTTTTCAGATATGACAGCCCTTAAATTAGGAGAAGATGTTATTAATCTTGAAGACATAGTTGGGCGAATTGAAAAGGACCTTATCCAAAAAGCCCTTGCTAAAACAGGCGGGGTTAAGAAAAAAGCAGCAAAGCTTTTAGGAATTAGTTTTAGATCCATGCGCTACCGCCTCGAAAAACACGATTTAGAATAGTGATATGAAGGTGAAAGGGTTTACACTTTTAGAAATTACAATCATAGTAGCCGTCATTACAATGATGCTTGCTATTCTTGTACCCAACTATAAAAAGTACGATCGCCTTCGCAATCAACAAGAAGCACAAAAAAACCTCTACCTCATTTTTAAACTGGAAAAAGATTATTTCAATCAACATAGAAAATATAGCGCTTCTTTAGAAGAGTTAGGATTTAAATCAAAAAAAGACCATTATGACTATAAACTAGAAAACGTCTTGAGAGAATCCTATGAAGCTCTTGCGGTAGGTAATATTGATCAAGACCCCACCCTTGATATTTGGATTATTAATGAAAAAGGGGTGCTCGTCTCTAAAAGTAATGATATTCTTAATCAATGATAATCTTTAGCATCTTGGTCTTAGGGCTTCTTATTGGAAGTTTTTTAAATGTTTGTATTTACCGAATTCCAAGATCGGAAAACATTGCATTACCAAGATCTCATTGCCCTTCTTGCCAGCATACAATTGCCTTTTATGATCTTGTACCTCTTATTAGTTTTATTGTTCTTTTAGGGAAATGCCGTTATTGCAAAGAACCCATTTCGTTTTTATACCCTCTTGTTGAAATTCTAGCTGCAGCTGGAACTTTATTTTTTTACATTCATTTTTCACTTACTCCGCTCTTCTTTATCAGCATCACCCTTTTTTATTCTTTGATTGTCATTACTTTTATAGATCTTAAGCATTACATTATTCCCGATATCATAACCCTTCCAGGCATTGGAGTTGGGCTTGCTTTATCGTTTTTTAACATTTCATCCTCATTTCAACATTCCTTAATAGGCATTTTAATGGGTGGAGGAATTTTATGGTTTATGGGTTGGATTTATCAACTTCTTACAAAAAGAGAAGGAATGGGCGGGGGGGACATTAAACTTATGGCAAGGCTTGGGGCTGGCCTAGGTTATAAAGCCAGTAGTTGTAGTTTATGTGTAAGTTCTGGTTTAGGAGCCATTGGGGGACATATTTTTATTCTAGTCATGAGAAAGACAAAACACACACCTATTCCCTTTGGGCCATTCATAGCCGCCGCCGCTCTTCTTTATCTTCTTTATGGGCAAAAATTAACAGAATGGTATTTTGAAAACCTCCTATAAAGGAAGTTGCAATGTGACGGGTGGAAGGGGGGCAACTTTCCTCTACAATCCGACTGTTTTCCTTAAAGTCCAATAAATATCATAAGAATTGTCACGAGAGGCTTCATCGGAAGAGGTTTCAAGAATCACTTGCACTTCTAAAGCATGCCATTCTTGGAAAATTCTCTCCATTTGATGCGTTATCATTTCTTTTATTTGCTCTAATTGCTGATTAAGCTGTTTTCGAGTAGTGGCCACATTGACTCGAACTTCAAAATCACTCTTGCCGGCTACTATTAAACGCCTCTCTACACTACCAACCTCACTTTCAATAAATGCTTTTTTAGATGCTACTTTTTGTTCAAGCATATTCTTGAGATCTTTAATCTCCTGATAATATGAAGAAAAAATATTGACTCCTTTATTTCTTTCTAAAAAATCATGATACGCTTGAGCTATACGGTCATAAGGAATGTGAGAGTTTGTTGCGAGGAAATAAATTCCTTGATGAGATCCTTCTTCACTCCAACGTGTAAATACTTGCCTTCTCTCTTGAAAATATTCTCTCTCCAACTCAAATGGAGTAGGCTGTCTTACTCGCGCAAATCCTAACATGTGGGAAGAAGGCGAGCTCAAATCAAAAAAGCTTGAGATATCTAGCGTGTTTTGTCTCCATTGCCAGGGCTCTTTTCTCCAAGTTCCAGAAAAAGTAAGTGCTTGCCCGTTTTTAATAGGAAAAACACTGCGTCTTTGGCTGTCATAAAACAATGAATAGCGATCGGCTCCATTTTCACTACTTAAAAAGGAAGGAAGTTGCAAATTGGCCTCTCTTCTATCAGAAAAAAGATTTCTCCATCTTTCTACTAAATCTCTCCCTGGAATCTGAAAACGAAGATCAGTTGTGTCTTCCAAGCCTACAATAACAAGGGGCTCCCTGCGAATACCAAAAGGCTCCACTGGAAGAGGATATCTTCCTCCCATTTCACCTAGAATGCTTTGGCCTGAAACTTCAAATTTTCTTTGACCTCTATGATTAAATACTTCAAAGGGTATATCTCTATCCTCTCTCATCACATGCAAGTTTTCTTGCTCAACCGCCATCGCTTGTTCCATTTTTGCTTCATATTGCCGTCTTAAATCACTTAATGCATCGCTTGGCTGTTTTCTTTCTTTTGCATAATCAACATGAAGAAAACCTAAAGCGTTTTCCACTTGATCTGCAGGAAAGCGTAAGTCCAAAAGTTTTGCTTTTAAAAGCTCTCTATAGCCTAAAGGAACTTCTCCCCGAGGTTGGTAAAAAGAAATATCAAGACCGTGAGAGGCAAATATTTCAGTAGGATCTTCACTTTCTCTTAAATAATATCTTCTAAGAAATGCACTATTGACCCCCCATTCTTCAATAAGTTTATGAGGATCGTTTCCAAACATACTTGACAGTGTAAAATCTTCAGAAAAATAAAAGTAATGAAAAATCTCAAAATATTTAATGGCACTATGATATTCACAGGGTTTAAGAAACATTTCTAAATAAGCAATTAAATCCCCGCGGGTTATTTGCCTCACCCCCGTGTCATCAGTAAACGTCATTTTTTGAATATCAAGCCCTTTTCTCTTAAGTTCCTTATGAAGAAAATGACGCGGATCTTTCTCAAGCTCTGCTAACGTTTCATTTAAATAATCTTTTCCTAAAACTGGATCCCAGTAACTGCAAGGAAGGGTATGAGCTTTATGATAACGCTTAAAGAGCATAGGCATAAACCCTTCTGAAAAAACCTTGATCCTTTCTTTCTCAACTCTTAAAGACCTAGCAACATCATAAGTTATAACGCCATTCAGACGATCTTTTTGATGCCCTTCTTCTAGCTTATTGAAATATTCAAGCTCATCTTCATAAAATTTGCTCACAAGTGGTTCAACAACAGTAACTAAGTCTTCAAAGTATTGAGCTTGTCTATGATTTTGCTCAAGCATTTTATCAAGCGAGCCTCCTGAAAGATAGCGAATGATGCAAGACTCCTTAAAAAAATTTGAAAACCACTCACTCCATGTTTGATTTTTAACTATTTCTTGATAATGAGGATTATCTTCTCTTAAACTTCTTCCAGGATGCTGTTTAGCATATTCATCTTCTTCTGCTTTAAGCTTTAAAATCAGATCCCTTTCAAAATAAATATTTTCAAGCTTTTGATAAGCCATAAACAACATTTCAAAATATGGGTTAATAATGTTTTCGCGAAGTTTTCTTCTTGATCCTATCTCTTCGGTAATGCCATCTGCTCCAAAGTCATTGGCTTGAAGTGTAATTCCCCACATTCTGTAATCTCCAAGCCATCCTAACCCATAGGTATCTTTAATGGGTTGTGTACTCTTAGCCCATTCTGATTGTTCAATTCTTGCCCACGCTGCTTTATTTAAAGCAAGATTCAGATGATTTGTGTTGCGTCCTTTCCAATAATAATTCCAATCAACTCGTGTAAACTTGATACCAATAGTTATATACTCTTTAAATTCTTGAGAAATAGCCATATCAGCAAAACCACCCACCAAGCCAAAAGCTAAACATCCAAGTATACCAACGGGTCCAAAAATAGCTGTTCCAACAACTCCAGCTACCGTCATGCACACAACCAAAGAAATAAAATCCCCCGTCGCTATGCGATGTCGCCATGTATTGTAGAAAAGAGCGCTCCGAAGTTCAGGGTCTGTATAAAGGAGTTTCCACATATTTCCCAAAACCAAATTACGCATCTGTGAATCTCCCCACACGGCCCAAAAATTCTTTTCTGCTTTTTGATGGAGCTCATTAGGAAGCATGCGAATGGCATCAGACCAGAGTTGCCCACCTAATTCCCACCCACCAAAAACAATAAGTGAATGGATTCCCGAGTGAACAAGCTGTTGAAAAATTTGAGAAGAAACCTTTTTTGACAAGATGGCGGTGAGCATTCGTACTGGATAATCACCAGCAACCCCTGTTGCTTCTCCACCTAAGAACCCCATGATGAGTTCGCCATTTTTCATGACATGCTCAGCGGACTGTTCAGCAATCTCTGCAAAATCGCTAGGTGTTAAATCTTGTTTTTCAAGTCTTGCCTGTCTTATGAGGTACTGGGCATGATGGAATCCAGAAAGGATCCAAATAAGAACACCCGTTTGGGCTGCTCCAACAAGAGGATGAGAAATAGCTCTAGCCGCTCTTACTCCTATACGGTGGTTAAACTTGCTACGGGTTTCTACTCCTCGATCAAACTGCCTATCAAAAGTTTCTTGAGCTCTTCCCTCGCCAGTTAAAAACTTAATAACCTCTTCCTGCTGTTGCCCAAGAAGCTTATCTATTTCAGGTGATCGAAAAGGTAATTCCAATTGCTCTTGACCTCTTACTGGGTCTCGAACACCCTCATTTCCTTTATGAGGAGGAGTTGAAGGTGCTAAATCTCCATCAGAAACTGGACCATCGGGAAAAGGAAGATCAGGCTGATGGCTTGGCGCTCCATAAAGAGACGGAGGCACTATGAATAGTGCAATCAGAAAACATATAATAAGCTTTTTAAACATACTCGTATTTCTCTCCACTGTATTTTTCTGCAAGAAGAATACCAACTTTATAAATAATAAAGTGTAGCATTTTCAATAAGTTATATTTATACCCATGATAAGAATCCCTCTTTTGTGACAAGAATTGTCATACGCATCGAGCACTTAACAGAAGTTATAGCATTTGTCATTCTAAGGCTTTTTTTTCTCTGTCATCGCGAGGAGCCTGTCCCGAACGAAGTGAGGGATTCGCATTATCGCAATGGCAAAAACCCTCGCGATGACAAAAGGCGCTCAAGGATGACAGGACCCACATTTGGGTTTATTCTTGGAGGGATGGTCGAAAACTTTCACAACTTATTGAAAAAACACAAGATTAACAAAAATGACCGTTTTCACATTAAATCAAGTAGCGGGCAAATAATTGGCCCCTTGACGGTTGATGAAATAGCTACCTTTATACAAGAGGGGAAAATTACAGAAGAAGATTCTGTTTCTCCATATCCACAAAAAAACTGGCAGAATATTGTTTCTAACCCTTTTTTCTACGACCTTATTTTATACATTCTAGGTCGTGGTCAAGTTCCAGCTCGAGATGAAATAAGAAAATCTCCTTCTAAAAGGGATCAAGAAGATAAAACAAGAAGGCTTGAACCCTTTTCAAAAAAAGAAGGCTCTAAAACTGTTTTAAAAAAATCTGACGAAATCATAGATATATCACCAGTTGAAAAAAAATATTCCATAAAAGAAAAAAAATCTAAAAAATGGATTTTTGGATTGGCACTTTTCTTAGCAATACTCATAATAGCCATCGTCTTTTTTGAAAGAAAGCACACTTCTTTTCTTTCAATTGAAATACCCCCCACTTCAGTTGAAAAAGTGGATACGGTTAAAGCTGAAGAACTTTTCAAAAAAGGGCTCCATTTGTTTCAAGAAGACTCCCTTCAGGGATACAAAGAAGCGCTTTCTTTATTTCATAAATCTCTTAAAGAAAACCCCACCCAAACCAGGAAAGCTCTTTCTTATTTAGTACTCAATTATTTAATGCTTTGGGATTTCACAGCCCAAAGTGAGGATGAGAAAAAAAAACTTTCTGAAATTTTACTGCGCATCACACAAACAAAAGATGATTTTCCTGAATACCATGCCGCCGCCGCCCTTTTTGAAATGACCGTAACAAAAAACTTCAATCAAGCTCATCAAATAATAAAAAATGGGCTTTCTCAATTCCCCCAAAATGCTTATTTAAATTATCTTGCTGGAAAATTAACTTGGGAAGATGGAGATAAAATTGCAGCAGTTAACTCTTTTAATGAATCCATTAAACAAGATCCCAATTTTATTAAAGCTTACTTCGATAAAGCCTCAATTTATATTAAAGACAATAACTGGGATAAAGCAGAAGAAATACTCGAAGAAGGCATTAGCATTCATCCCAACCATATTGCTTCACAGCTTGAGTTAACTATTATTCAATACATTTACCATAAAGAGTTATCTGTAGCTAAAGACAATCTTCAAAACATTCTTAAAAAACAAAACCTTCTTTTTCCAGAGCAACGTGCCAAGGCCCATTTTTATCTTGGTAAAGTTTTTCAAGATATTAAATCCTTCGATCTTGCATTACAAAACTACAAAAAAGCCGCTGAATATGATCCTACTAATACTTTTTATAGTGAAGCCTATAAAACCCTGACTTCTGGTGGCACCATTAATCTTCTAGAAGCACAAAGCCAAGATGCATCTTATTTCATTAATCTAGGACTTATTCACTTAAAGCAAAAAGAATACCTTACTGCTATTGAAAAATTTCAGATAGCTTCCGCCATAGATTCTGACAATTTTGAACCTTATTATTATTTAGGGGAAGTTTATTATTCTATGCCAGATCGCCGCGCTGAACAAGCTATAGAAGCGTATGAAAAAGCCATTCGCTTAAAATCACATGCCCCTTCTTATATTAAGTTGGCGTGGCTCTATCTTGAACAATACCATTTCAAAAAAACAAAAGATCTTCTCCACAAAGCAGAAAAAATAGACCGGAATTTGCCTCAACTTTATTTTGTATCAGGACAGTATTTTTCTAAAATAGGCCAATTTGATCAGGCACTTTTACAACTTCAAAAAGCATTAAACCAAAATCCTTCCGACACTAAAACTCTTTGGTCTTTAGCTCATACTCTTTTCGACAAAAAGGATTATGACAAAGCAGATGAATATCTTAAAAAACTTATTGAAGAAGATAAGCATTTTTACCAGGCCTATAACAAACGAGCTGAAATTAAAATGCGACAAGGCTACCCTAAAACAGCAATCACTGATCTTGAAGCATTGATAAAAAGTGACCCTAAAAATGCCTATTTTGTTTCAGGCCTTGCACAAATTTATTTGATTGGTGAAAAGTATTCCTTTGCCAGGAAGTATGCCATGCAGGCGATTTCACAAAATCCTAAAATTGCTGATCCCTATTATGTTCTCGCCGAAACTTATCTTAAAGAAAACAATGCACTTCAAGCTGCCAAAATTTATACTCAAATTAAAAATATAGAATCTAAAGATCCAAAGCTTTATTTTACAACAGCCAAACTTTATACAACTGAAGCCCAAAAACAATTTGAAGGATTTATCTGTGGTGAATATCGCAACCAATGTGAAAAGAATAAAATTCAATTACCTATTTCCTTATGCCAAGATTTACTTAAAAAATGCTACGAAGCAGAAAATAAGCAAAAACTTAAGGAAGTTGGAACTCTTTAT
>CAYJUJ010000012.1:14143-15871 GCA_964373325.1 uncultured bacterium | reverse complement strand
CGCAACGGGGTCAGTAGAAAATGCCATTTCTGAATGTTACGAAAAAAAATACCTAGGTAAAAATATTTTTGGAAGTTCTTTTTCACTTGATATTTATGTTCATAATGGTGCTGGAGCTTATATCTGTGGAGAAGAAACAGCCCTTTTAGAGGCACTCGAGGGAAAACGAGGATTACCCCGAGTTAAACCGCCCTTTCCTGCTATCAAGGGGCTTTTTGGGCAACCAACTGTTATTAATAATGTTGAAACCCTTTGCTCTGTACCTCTCATTATCGAAAAAGGAGCTTCTTGGTACAAGGGTTTTGGGGTTGAAAAAAATCCTGGCATTAAACTTTTTCCTATGAGTGGCCATGTTAAAAAACCTGGTCTTTATGAAGCACCCTTCGGCATAAGTGTGAGATCCCTTATTTATGATTATGCCGGTGGCATCAGGGAAGATAGAAAAATAAAGGCAGTTATTCCAGGAGGCTGTAGTGCCTCTGCCCTCACAGCTCAAGAAATAGATACACCCATGGATTTTGAATCACTTCGAGCAAAAAACTCGATGCTTGGTACCGCATCCATTATTGTTATGGATGAAACAACAGACATGGTTGAAGTAGCTTATGACACCATGCACTTTTATGCTGAGGAATCTTGTGGTCAGTGTACACCTTGTCGTGAAGGAACCATGTGGGCCTATGAAATCATCGAGCGCTTTATGAATAATGAAGGAACACTCAAAGATTTAGAAACATTAACTGACATAGCAAAACACATGACAGGCACTACCCTGTGTGCTTTAGCAGATGGGGCTGCCGGCCCTCTCGATACTTTTGTTCTCAAGTTTAGAGATGATTTTTTAAAACATATAAAGCAAGAAAGGAGAGAGATTCCAGTACCTAGAATTATGAGGTAACACATTATGACACTCACAGTTTTCATCATCACACTACTCAAAGTTTTAATCCTAGCGGGCATTGCTATTAATGTTGTTCCCATCATGACCTGGGTTGAAAGGCGAGGAAGTGCTTTCATTCAAGGTCGTATTGGGCCAAACCGTGTAGGTCCTCTGGGACTTTTTCAGCCAATTGCTGACGTTGTTAAATTCATTATGAAAGAAGACACCGTCTATCCACACGTCGATAAAATACTATTTATTTTAGCGCCTGCTTTTTCTCTAGTTCCAGCAATCTTAGCAGTGGCCGCTATTCCTTTTGGACCTACTATTACAGTCTTTGGCTACACAACATCCCTTCAAATAGCTGATGTTAATGTGGGGCTCATTTATGTCTTTGCTATCGCCTCAATGGGTATTTATGGAATTCTTTTAGGGGGTTGGGCATCCAATAATAAATATAGCTTTTTAGGATCACTTCGAAGCAGTGCCCAGATGATTAGTTATGAAATTGCTATGGGGCTTTCTATTGTTGGAGTTCTCATGATTTATGAAACAACAAGTTTGAAAGAAATTGTTATGGCACAAGGAGAGCCCTTATGGGGATGGCTTCCAAAATGGGGGCTTTTTACACAACCCTTTGCTTTTATTCTTTTTTGGATCACAGGGTTTGCCGAAACAAATCGTCTTCCCTTTGATCTTCCCGAGAGTGAAACAGAGCTTGTTGCCGGATATCACACAGAATATAGCGGCATGAAGTTTGCTCTTTTTTTCATGGCTGAATACATTGCCATGTTTACTGTTTCAGCCCTTTTAACAACACTTTTCTTGGGCGGCTGGCAACTTCCACC
>CAYJUJ010000012.1:0-14133 GCA_964373325.1 uncultured bacterium | reverse complement strand
CATTTATTAACGAATGGGTTATGTCCATGAATCTCAATCCAAATACATTAGCAGTGCTTCAGTTTTGTAGTTTTCTAACAAAAGTGGCCTTTTTTCTGTGGTGCTTTGTGTGGGTGAGATGGACTTTTCCACGATTTCGTTATGATCAGTTAATGAAAATTGGCTGGAAATTTATGATTCCAGCAGCTTTAATAAATATATTTCTCACAGGATTTTTTATTTACGGATTGAAATAATGGAAAAAATTTTATTTTACATCGTAGCAGGTCTTGCAATCGTAGCAGCTATAGCTGTTATCTCGAATAAAAACCCTGTTTACTCTGCACTTTCTTTAGTTGGTTTTCTTTTCGTCCAAGCTATTATTTTTGTTCTTCTAAAGGCTTATTTCTTAGCAACCATTCAAGTACTTATTTATGCAGGTGCTATTATGGTTCTTTTTATTTATGTTGTTATGGTTATGCGACTAACCGGAGAATCACTTCCTAAAATTCGTCTCCGTCCCTTTAGTATTTTTCTGGCTGGCGTTTTTGGGGTCATTCTTTTTTATTTCTTTCTGAAAAATCCACTGACTTCTCCTTCTGTCATCCTGAGTGAAACGAAGGATCTCAGCGGAGAAATAAAAACAATCGGACAACTATTATTTACAGATTATGTTTTACCTTTTGAAGTGATTAGCTTACTTTTATTGGTCGCCATGGTTGGAGCTGTTGTTCTTAATAGAAAGGAAAAATCGCAATGACCGAATACTTTATTTTAGCAAGCATTCTTTTTACCATCGGGGTTGTAGGGGTTCTTGTGCGAAGAAACCTTATTATCATTATAATGTCTGTTGAAATTATGATGGCAAGTGGCCACTTAGCTTTAGTTGCTGCATCGTCTCATGTTGGAAATCTTCATGGACAAATTTTTACTATTTTTTCTATTGCTGTTGCTGCGGCCGAAGCAGCTATTGGATTAGCTCTTGTTGTTATTATCTATAAAAACAAAGGCACCGAAAACGTCGACTTTTTTAATATCTTGCGCGGTTAACTTCTATCCCTCCAAAGACTGTCTTTTAAGAGATGACATCATGAAATTCTAATGCTAGACTTTAGGAATGTCTGAAATAAAAAGAAGTTCTGCTGAATCAATAGCTTATCTTATGAAGAAGTTTCCGGCAGTGGCTGTTTTAGGGGCACGTCAGGTAGGCAAAACAACCCTATTACATCAGCTTTTACCCTCTGCTCCATTTTTTGATTTGGAACGTGAGGCTGATTATGATCGCATAAAATCGGATCCAGAGTTTTTTTTATCCCAGTATCAGGAAACAATAGTTTTGGATGAGGCTCAATTGTGTCCTGAACTTTTTCCAGCCCTGCGGGTTTCTATTGATAAGCGACGAAAAGAAAACGGACAATATGTATTCAGCGGTTCTAGCTCCCCCTTGTTGACTAAAAGTTTAAGCGAAAGCTTGGCTGGGCGTGTTGCCGTTTTCGAGCTTTCGCCTCTTCATCTTCAAGAAAGTTGGGGACATCTTTCAAATTTTTATGATTGGCTCATTATTGGAAAAAAAGTGGGCTATGAAGATCTCAAGGTTGTAACAACATGGGATCAATTAATTCAGTCCTGTTATTACGGAGGGTTTCCTGACCCGTTTCTCCAGCGGAACGATACAAACTATTTTGGATTGTGGATGAGCAATTATTTCAAAACCTATATTGAGCGAGATATCAGAAAATTATTTTCCGGATTAAATATTGAGGCCTATAGACGGTTCATAAGAATGTTGGCGAGTAGTAGTGGGAGTATTTTAAAAGCTTCCAATTTTTCAAAATCTCTCGATGTTTCGGAACCAACAGTCAAAGCTTATCTGGGAATAGCAGAAGGTACTTTCTTGTGGCGCAGTGTGCCAAGTTTTCAAAAAAATCTAAAAAAACGTATTGTCAAAATGCCGAAAGGATATATTCGAGATGCTGGACTTTTAAATTATCTCTTGAATATTACCAATATCGGAGTTTTAAAAACACATCCTTACTTTGGAATCATTTGGGAAACTTTTATTATAGAACAGATCATTCGGGGTTTACAGGCAAGACTTGTTGACTTTCGTTATTTTTATTATCGAACGCATAACCAGGCGGAAGTTGATTTGGTATTAGAAGGCCCCTTTGGACTGATTCCAATTGAAATTAAATTAGGCATACGAATAGACTATAAACAAATTAACGCATTAGAAAAATTCGTCAAAGAATACAAATGCCCATTCGGCTTTGTTATCAACAATGGGGACAAACCACAACTTCTGTCCCCTCATGTTCTTCAAATACCCGCCACTTGTTTGTGATCGCGATATTTAACTATTAATTGACTAATTGTTATTTATTAGTTATTATAATGATGTATGAAACTTACTGGGGAATTAGATAAGAAAGATTTTTTAGAGGCTATCGAGGCGCTCGATCATGCACTCAAAGTATCAGTAAAAATGGTAGTTGGTGGTGGTGGTGCTATGCTTTTGGCTCATGATTTTCCTCTTTCCACCTTCGATATTGATGCTATCCCCTACCAAACAGAATTGTCCTTGGGAGACATAGATAAATGCGTCAAAGAAGTTGCTGCTCAAAGAAAAATATCTTCGAGTTGGCTCAATCCTTATTTTTCTAACTTTACTTACGTCTTGCCCTCCGATTATCAAAAAAGACTCATACAAATCTTTAAAGGTAAAAAATTAGAACTCTCCGCCCTCTCTAAACAAGACCTTTTAATTTTAAAATGCTTTGCTGGAAGAGAAAAAGATATAGGGCATGCTAGGGCTCTTATGAAAAAACTTGATTCAAAACAGCTAGAATATGTGGAAGAGCACATTGAAAAACTCATTGAACAACAGATACCTAAAGCACAAAAGGCTTTAGATTTCCTTATTGAAATAAAGGAAACACTTGGAAAATGAAAAACTTTATACCTACTGATAGCGATCTTATGCGTCTTTACTATGAGCTTGCTCAAATAGGAGGATTATGCTCTGGCGCCCTAAAATCATGGCGCTTTAATCTAAAAACAAAAGAAGAACTTTTAGCGCTAGCTTGTGAATGGCTTCGTTATGACCCAAGACTCTTAACCATTTTAGTTCTTTATTTTAAAAATCATTATTCAGAATTTAATCCTTTTCTTTTAAGACAAGAATTGCATCAAAATGATACACCGCAAACAATGGGTATTATTACTGAATTTATTAAGCAACTTGATCCTCAACGAGAACTAAAATATTTATTAGATTATTTAACAAAAGGATTAATACAAAAAAGTAACGAATTATTTTTTATAGGATTACACCCGCCTGGAAGCACAAAACTTAAGGCAACTGCAATTCACAGTCTTAAAGAATACAAAAAATGGGGATTTTTAGGAATAGAGCGTCCTATTGTTGATTTAGAAACAAAAAAAACGATTGGATCCTATGATGCTCAGTACAGAGCAAGCCTTCTCAGACAACTACTGCATCAACACAAAAAAATAACTCTTTCTACTTACCTGGAAGCTCTAAATTATACTGTTTCTCGCCAACAAGCCCTTTATGATTTAAAGCACTTTTTACCCTTGAAATTAATGGGTAAAGGCCGCGGAGCTTATTGGACTCTAAAACATTAATTATTTCAACTGCAAGTCAGATTTAATTCCACTGAAAAAGCTCTTGCCAGTAAAATAAGGCCAGTGTAGCTTACCTTAAGTTATTAAGATCGTAGAACAAAATGGCGTTTTTAAAACCAGTAGAAATAATATTGTTATGTCCATTTTTAGGTTTTTTAATCCAGTTATTTTTGGGTAAAAAGTTATCCAAAACTGTCTCTGGAGTCATTGCGTGTTGTGCCATTTTTATTCCTTTTATAAGTACACTTTATCTTTTCCTAAATTTTAGTACTCCGGTTTCGGTTAAGCTTTTTTCATGGTTTTCTATTGCTAATCTAGAGGCCCCTTTTTCAGTCACGATCGATCAAATATCTCTTCTTATGATGCTTGTTGTTACGGGTATTAGTTTGCTTATACACGTGTATTCCACTGGTTACATGCATGAAGATCCACTTTTTTCACGTTACTTTAGTTATTTAAACCTCTTTGTCTTTGCCATGCTGACACTTGTCATGGCGGACAACCTCGTTCTTATGTTTGTGGGGTGGGAGGGGGTTGGTCTTTGTTCTTATCTTCTTATTGGGTTTTGGTTTGAAGATGAGTTTAAAGCTTTTTGTGGAAAAAAAGCATTTATCGTTAATAGAATTGGAGACTCAGCCTTTATTTTAGGTATTTTTCTGGCTTTTTCTCTTTTTGGAACTGTTCAATTTACTGAACTGGCAGCAAAAGTAGGTGCAACTGTATCTTTAGAAAATAGTTTTGGACTTATCACTTTACTCACTTTGTTTCTCTTTATTGGAGCTATTGGAAAAAGCGCTCAAATTCCTCTCTATGTATGGCTTCCAGATGCCATGGCTGGCCCCACCCCTGTTTCAGCCTTGATCCATGCCGCAACCATGGTAACAGCGGGCGTTTATATGGTGTGTCGCCTTGGCTTTCTCTATAACCTAACCCCCATTACCCAAAATATTATTGCTGTTATTGGAATGGCAACAGCGTTACTAGCCGCACTTATTGCCCTCACACAAAAAGATATTAAAAAAGTTTTGGCTTATTCAACAGTCAGTCAATTAGGTTATATGTTTGTAGCAGCGGGCCTTGGTGCCTATAGTGCCGCTCTTTTTCACCTAACAACTCACGCCTTTTTCAAAGCACTTTTGTTTCTTTGTGCTGGTAGTGTCATCCATGCAATGAAAGGAGAGCAAAATCTTTTTAAGATGGGTGGGCTCAAAAACCACATGCCCATAACCTATTTAACTTTTTTAGTAGGTGCTTTGGCACTGGCTGGAATTCCACCGTTAGCTGGTTTTTTTAGCAAGGACACTATTCTAGCCTTGGCATACGAAAAAAATTCAGTTTTATGGGGTGTCGGAGCTTTTACAGCACTTCTTACAGCTTTTTATATTTTCAGAGCTTTCACCTTAACATTTCATGGAAAACTGCAAGAAGGGCAGCCTCATGAATCCCCCTCTAACATGACTATCCCTTTGGTTCTTCTCTCCGTTGGAGCTCTTCTTATTGGGTTTATAGGTATGCCTCAAATTCTAACTCACACTTTTCATATTAAAAATATTTTTGAAGGTTTTGTAGGACTCACTAAAGCATCACACTTGTCTCAAAAAACAGAATGGATGCTTATGGCCATTTCCTCACTAGGTGCCATTCTTGCTGCAGTTGTTGCTTACATGCTTTACACTCAAAGTAAATATTTGATGGAGTGGATTGCCGGCCGCATTTCTTTCTTCTATAAACTATCAGAGCAAAAATTTTATGTGGATGAGATTTATGACGCACTCCTAGTTCGCCCCTTAACGCAACTCTCAACATTTTTTTGGAAAAAGATGGATCTTTCTATTATCGATGGAAGTGTTAACTTTTTAGCGGATCTAGGTAAAAATTTTGGAACACTCATGAGTGTTTTTCAAACTGGAAAAGTTATTAATTACGCTTTTCTTATGTTCTTAGGCATGGTTGCTATACTTATTTGGATGGTACATTTTTAAATGAGTTGGTTTTTAAATCATATACTGAGCTCAGTCATTTTTTTACCACTCCTTGGTGTCTTACTTCTGGCATTTATTCCAAAAGAGGCCCAAAAACTATTAAAAGGGGTATCTTTATCAACCGCACTTCTTACTTTTATTCTTTCTCTTGGGTTGTTTTTAAAGTTTAACGTTTCCGCCTCTCTTCAGTTTGTTGAAAAAGCCGCTTGGATTCCTTCATTTGGGGTATCTTATTTTGTTGGGGTCGATGGTATAAGTCTTTTCCTTGTTCTTTTAACCACTTTTTTAACTCCACTGGTCGTGCTTTATGCTTTCTCCCAAGAAAAAAGTAAAAAAGCCTATTTGATGCTGATTCTTGCTTTAGAAACAGCTATGGTTGGCACTTTTGCGGCTTTAGATCTTTTTCTTTTTTACATTTTTTGGGAAGCCATGCTGATCCCCATGTATTTTATGATTGGAGTTTGGGGGGGAGAAAGACGCCTTTATGCCACCATTAAGTTTTTACTCTATACCATTTTTGGAAGTTTTTTAATGCTTGTTGCTTTGATCGCTGTTGTTATCCTTCATTTTCAACAAACAAATATTCTCACAACAGATCTTCTAGTTCTTTATGGAACACCCTTTGGAAAATTTGAAATTTGGTTATTTTTAGGTTTTGCATTGGCTTTTCTTATTAAAGTACCTCTTTTTCCTTTTCACACATGGTTACCAGATGCTCACGTTGAAGCACCAACGGAGGGAAGTGTTATCTTGGCAGCGGTTCTTCTTAAAATGGGTGTGTATGGGTTGATTCGTTTTGCAATTCCCCTTTTTCCAAATGCAACATTACAAGCGGTTCCTTGGATTCTTGTTCTTTCTTTGATTGGAATTATTTATGGAGCTTGTCTAGCGTGGGCGCAAACAGATCTTAAAAAGCTTGTTGCTTATTCCAGCGTAAGTCATTTGGGTTATGCAGTTTTGGGGCTTTTTGTTCTCAATCAATATGGGGCTACCGGCAGCATTATCCAACTTCTTTCTCATGGTTTTGCAACGGGTGGGCTCTTTTTCATTGTAGGCATGATTTATAAAAGGGCTCATACTAAAGAAATTGCAAAATTAGGTGGGCTAGCTAGCACCTCTCCACGTCTTCTTTTATGTTTTATGATAATGACCCTTGCAAGTGTTGGGCTGCCTCTTACAAGTGGTTTTGTTGGAGAGTTTTTATCACTCTTTGGCGCTTTTCAAGCCTATGCGACAAAAGGTTTATCGGAATGGGCATTTGGAACCCTTGGTGTTTTAGGCGTTCTTTTGGGGGCTATTTATATGTTTGGCATGTTTCAAAAAGTTATGTTTGGTCCAAAGAAATTCGTAGACTTTAAAGATTTAAGCGTGAAAGAAGTAGTTATTTTAACGCCACTTATGATTATGATTTTCTGGATTGGTGTTTATCCAAAAACCTTTACAGAAAAAATAGACCCCTCAGTAACTCACTTTGTGAATAACTTCTATAAATACACTTTGGCTGAAGAAAAATCGAGGGGGCCCTCTCGGCTTCGCCTCGGGGTTATTAACATCGTTGATCCTCGGGTTTACACCCGAAGTTTTTTGAAAGGTAAATAATGTTAGAGCTGGCTTATAGATTGTCCCCCATTTTTGCCCTTTCTATTGCGTCATTTCTTGTCTTATTGGTTGAATCTTTTTCCAAAAAGAAAAACCAAGTTTCATTTTACGTATCTCTATTAGGAATTATTGTGGCAGGCTTTTTTTGTTTTAAAATATTTTCTCTTTCCAGCATAACGGTTTTTCAATCATCTCTCATTCTTGATAGGTTTTGGACTTTACTAACAGCCATTCTTATTGCGACTGCTCTTTTTATAGTACTGCTTTCTAAAAAATCAGAAGTACTGAAAGGGGAATATTATTTTCTTGTGCTCATGGGAGTTGTAGGAATGAGTTTTGTTGTGTCCTCACTTCATCTTCTCATGGTTTTTCTGGGAATAGAGCTTCTTTCACTTTGTTTTTATGTGATGGTCACATGCCCCAAAGATAATCTGAGAGCTAATGAAGGTGCACTCAAATATTTTATTTTAGGGGCCTTTGCTGCAGGATTTTTAGTTTTTGGAATAGCACTTATTTATGCGACTTGTGGCTCTTTTCTCATTCCTGATATTGCAAAATATTTAACTGAACATCAGGAATTAAATCCTACTTTTTTGATTGGAGTTGCTTTTTTGATTTTAGCCCTTGGCTTTAAAATTGCCGCCGTACCCTTCCATATGTGGACTCCTGATGCCTATGAAGGTGCGCCTACCGCTGTCACTTGTTTTATGGCAACAGGGGTTAAAGTAGCGGCCTTTGCAGCACTTTTTAGAGTTTTTCTGGTAGCACTTCTCCCTATTAAGTCTCAGTGGGTACCTGTCTTTTACATATTGACAGTACTTACAATGACTGTTGGAAACTTTGCAGCCATTATTCAAGAAAATATCAAAAGACTTCTAGCCTATTCTGCTATTGCTCACGCTGGCTATTTGCTCATAGCATTTGTGAGCTTTAAGTCGCCTCAAAACACAGCTCCTATACAGAGCTTTATTTACTACATCATTGTTTATTGCGTCATGAATATTGGAGCTTTTGCAACTGTGATTGCAGTGGGGCGAGATAATTTATCTGACTACAGAGGCCTTGGTTTTAAATACCCCTACCTTGCATTTACACTATCTATCTTTCTTTTAGCTTTGGCTGGCTTTCCACCCACAGGTGGTTTTCTTGCAAAGTTTTATATTTTTTCTGCAGCCATTCAATCTCAGTACTATTGGCTCACAGTTATTGCAGTACTCAACGCTTTTGTTGGAATTTACTATTACACGAAGGTTATCGTTCTTATGTATATGACTGAAAGTACCAGTACGCTTGCCCTAAAGCCCTCTAAAATTCTTTCTCTGACACTGACACTCACGTGGATAGCAACACTTTACCTAGGCATTCATCCCACTTTTATAAACAGTCTTATAGAACAATCCATTCAGGGATTATTTTAATATTCATTATCATAGGTCTAAAGGAGCCAGTCTTTTTTAGTTTTCAAATATTTTTTGAATCCCTTCTTTCCAGGGATAGATCATGACATCGTCTACCAATCGAGATCGAGGCTCATTACTTAAAATGAGTTGTTTGGCTTTGGGAAAGTCCTTTCGAAATCTTTTTACTAACAGAATATCCTTTTGGGATACAGATTCAGTTGATTTGATCTCACACAAGAAGAGTACTTGACCCGATTTTTCAATCAGTAAATCTATCTCTGCTCCATCTTTGGTTCTCAAGTACGAGAAACGAAAATCTTTTCCATATATTTTATTTTTTTTAATAATCTCAAGTAAAATGAAATGTTCAAATGCTTGACCAAATGCTCCTGTTTGCGGCAAAAGCACAACATCAAGCGTTTGATCCAACGCACGTTTAATTCCTGGATCAAAGAAATAAAATTTGGGGGCTTCCCGCTGTCTTTTTCGAACCGATCCGTGATAGGAATCTAAAAAAAATCCAATCAATGTGTCTTCAAGAATTTTAAAATAGTTAAAAACTGTTTTATCATCAATACCCACATCAGAAGAAATTTTGGAATAATTTAAAATATTCCCATTCATTTGAGCGGCTATTTCTAAAAAGTTTCTAAAAGCATCGATCTTTCTAACTTCCTGCTCTAACTGAATTTCTTCTTTCAGGTAAGTACGCGCATAGGCTTTAAGATAAAGTTTCTTTTGCTCGTCATCCCAGGTTAAAGAAGGATCCATAATGCTGGGTTGATAGAGCTTTGGAAGTAATCCAAATTCAAGCGTGTGACGTAAATTGAACAATGTTCCAAGCTCGTCTGATATAAAAGGGTCTAACTCATATACAAACGCTCTTCCAGCCAATAAATTTCCAGCCCCGCGCTTTAGTTTTCTGGCAGAAGAACCTGTCATGACAAACTGTGTTCGTGTAGATTCTATCAATCCATGGATTTGATCTAACAACTTTGGAACTTTTTGAATTTCATCAATCACCGCTATTTTTATTTTTTTGGTAAGGACTTCCTCTTTAAGTCGACTGGGGTGCTTAAGGTATCGTTCTTCAGCTTCAGAATCCAAGAGATCTATCCATAAGATCTCATTCTCCTGAAATGACTTAAACAGAGTCTTTAGTAACGTTGATTTCCCAGTTCCCCGAGGCCCAAATAAAAAAAAACTACTGTTAATTCGAGGATTTATAAATCTTCTGAACATACTCCGAAATTGTACGACACTTTCGGAATAAAGTCTACTTTATTTTACATTTATTCAGGAGTTGAAGAAGTTGTTTTCAACTTGACATAACCAGATACAACTTTGACTGGATCAAGACCAATGTGCCTTGCATATTGTGTTAAAAAACCCTTTAAATAAACAAGGGCTGGAAACACATCCATCTGCTCTTCTTCAATAGCAGTAAGATATCTGACACTAATTTTTGTAGCATTTGAAATTGCCTCTAGAGAAACCTCACGAGAAAGGCGAACTTTTTTTAGAAACTCCCCTGTAAAATGTTCTGTAGCAGCGATGTCTTTCTCTAATTCAGGATTAGTTTCTCCCACCTTTACTTTGGGTGTTGAGTCTTCAGAAGTCATAATTTTTTGAGTTTCTGGAACATCTTCTAAGTTCATTTTAAGTTGTACAAGTTCTTGTGTACTTACTTTATCATATTGTTGTTTTTTTTCCTCGTCACGCAAAATTTGATAGGCTTCTTCTATGTGCTTAAGAATTGTCTGCCTTTTCTCATTTTCTACATGAGAGTCACTAGCTAATGAATCTTTTGTAAAAGCTCTTTTAACACGGTTATAAGCCTGATCAATCTCTTCTAGGCTAGCGGTAGGATAAATCTCTAAAATATCATAATAGCTTTTATTGATGGTCTTCATCCCCCCCCTTTTAAAGCGTAATTAACATCCCACTCCTAGTCAATAAAGGAAGTTGCTGGAGCGCACATTGCAACAACCTTAATGTACCTTTTGTTGACCTTTTGGTGAATCCTTTCTATCATTCACATTGAATGCCCTTTTTTGGTCAAAATTTAGAAATAGGCTGTGATATTGGTTCTCATTCCATTAAGTGGGTTGAGGGAATTCGTCGTGGTACACAGTTTAAACTTACCAATTATTTAGAAAAACCCCTTTCCTACAACGCTATTGTTGATGGAAAAATCAGAGACTTTGCAGCGATTGCTCGCGCTTTTAAAGATATTTTTAGCAAGGCCTCATCTCGAGAAAATGTTTCTATCGCCATTCAGGGGGCAGAAGTGATCGTTAAGAAAATAAAACTTCCTACACTATCCTCTGAAGAAAGTGGGGCATGTATTGAATGGGAAGCTCTGCAGTATTTTCCCTTTGAAAAGGAAAATGCTTTTCTTGATTATGCTAGAATTGGTGATTCTCAGGCTGTTATTTTAGGAGCTTCAAAAAACCTTGTTAACTCATACACTCAGTTCCTAAACGACCTCAAAATAACAATCAAAACAGTAGAAACACCCTGTCTTGCCTTAGAAAAAGTGTGGAAAGTAAATTATCCGGAAGATGCACAAAAAAACGTGGCTATTTTGTCTCTGGGCGCTAGTTTTTCATCACTCACTCTTTTTCATAATAACACTCTTCACTGGCATTACCCCGTTTTCTTTAGTGGAAACAACTTAACAACTGACATACAAAAAAACTTAAAACTCACTTTTGAAGAAGCAGAAAATCTTAAACAAGGGGGTCGCGAAGGAGCTCCAACAGAAATCAATAAAATGATTGATAATAACCTTGAACAATTAGGCGAAAAAGTATTACACACATTTAAAATATTTTTGGCTCGAGAGCCTTCAATGGTTATTGAGAAAATCTATGTGACGGGTGGCGTTTCCAAAATGCCCCATCTTGTAGAAAACTTGAGCTCAAAACTTGGTATCCAAGTCAATATTCTAGAACCCTTCAAAAACATCCTTCTCCATAAAAAGAAAATGAGTAAAGACACCTTGAACCAAGTTGAAACACAAGCAGCCGCAGCATTAGGCCTTGCACTCAAAGAATAAATGGCACAACTCAACCTTTACAAAAAACAGTTTTTCCCGAAAAAAATTGTTCGCTTTATAATAATGCTTATTCTGGTGTTGTTGTTAGAAACTCTTGGTTTTATTTATCTTTCTAAAACTCAAAATGAAACCACAGCAAAACTAAAAGAGGATCAAAATCATCTTATTGAAAATGAAAAACGATTGGCCGAGCTTGTTGAAGAACAAAAACAAGCAATGCTTAAAAAACAACCTAAATCTGAAGATTTTTCTATCCAGGCAATTTATAAAAATCAAAAAAGACCGATTCAGCTACTCCAAACAATAGCAGATAAGCTTCCAACCAAGGCCTGGTTAGATAGTATTGAACAAGATCAGGAAAAGTTAAACATCACTGGATTGGCCCATGACAATGAGATTATTTCCTCCTACATAGAAAGCTTGCAGACAAGTAATCAATTTTACGAAATTAATCTTCTATTTTCGGAAAATGACCCAAAATCACAACACAAGAAGTTTTCTCTAAACTGCTTTTACAAGGAAAACTAATGAGCGAAAGACTTCAACATACTTTGATTTATGCTATCTCTCTAGGGGTTCTAGCATTTGTCTATTTTTCAGTGCTCTATTCCCCCGCAAAAGAGCTTGAAAGAGAGCTTAGAAAAGAAACGACAGATCTTAATAAAAAAATTGCCCAACATAAAACTAGTATAGAAGAGCTCAAAAAAGCACAAGAACTCCCCCTTGTTAAAAGTGACAATGACCAGTTTAAGGGCGAGATTCCTCAAAAAATTGAAGTTGGGGCCTTCCTAAAATACATTTCTCAAACTGGAGAGGCTTTGAATATTCAGTTTCTACGCTTCCAACCAGAACCTAAAGAAAGAAAAAAACTCTACCTTATTCTTCCCTTTCAATTAAAGGTCCAGGGGAAGTTTAATCAAGTACTTGGATTCTTTGACAAAATTACCAGCACTGATAGACTCATTACAGTTACAAACGTTAAAATAACATCCGGGCCAAGGGGATCTGACACCCAGCTTGTTACAGCAACAGCCAGGATCGCAACGTATCAAAAGCTTTAGACTTAAAGTGAAAGTCGTACTACTGTTAAATGAAAAAAGGGTACCTTGTTATAACGCTTCTATTGTCTCTCACTCTCTCCGCCCTATCTTTAACAACTGAAACAAAAAGAGATCCATTCCAACCACCCGCTACTCCTAAAAGAAAAAAAGGGTCTATCAAATCCGTTAGTTTTTACGAGTTTAAGCTAAGAGGCATCATTGCTAAACACAGTGCCCTTATAGAGGCTGAAAATATGAGTTTTATAGTAACGGTTGGCTCAGAAATTGGATTTGAAAGTGTTAAAGTTCTTTCAATTGAGGAAGATCACGTTCAAGTAAAACTAGAAACAAAACAGTGGAAATGGTCAATTTAAGAAAAAAAATAGCTTTTGTTGCCGCATTATGTCTACTTGTGGGTTGCTCTTCCGTTAAGCCAAGAAAACCTCAGTTTGCTGTTGTCAAAGAAATTAAGATTGTAGATAAAAAAGATTCCGTTCACGTTGGTATTTTTGTTCCCGACCTTAAGGAAAAAAAGGTTCGTTATAACTATGTTAAGGACGATACAGATGCTTCAAAACCACCTACTATCATTATTACCCTTAAGAACGCAGACGTAGCAAAAACATCTGTTCCCAAAGGAAAAAAAGAAATAGGCTCTTCCGCCATTCATGAAATCACCACCCGCTATGAAGATATTGAAGATACAACCAGAGGCTATATTAAAATTGCTTTAACAAACGATTACCCCTATCAATTTATAGAAAAGCCCTTTGGCTATGAATTGAAAATTGTGAAAGACAAACCACCTCTTAAAGCCTTTCAGGAAACAACACAAGAAGAAGAAAAACTACCACAGGTCGCAGAGGAGGAAAAAAAACCAGAAGAACCTAAAGTATCAGTTTCTAGAGAATTACCAGAAGAGACGGAAACCATCGTTGAAGAGCAAGAAGCTAAAACACCTGTTACCAACATTTTGTCAGCTCAATTTGAAGAGGGAAATAAACTTATTCTTGAGACATCACAAACTGTAGAAAATCCAACTTTAAACCTTGTTGGCTCTGAAGATTATCTTTTAAGGCTTCCCAAAACAACTTTAGAGGAAAGTACTCTTAAAAAAATACGCTCTATCAAGGGCAAATATCCAGATCTTATTCAACAGATTGAAACTTCTGTTTCTGGTGAAAGTGTGGTTATCAGACTTAAGGTTAAAAAAGAAGTTTTTCCCATTCTTCAAAAAACAGAAAAACAAGTTCTTATTAAATTTGAAAGATTTCTCCCACCCTTGGACGATTTTGGTAGTTACCTTAAACTCAAAAAAGAAATTGCAACTCAGGAAAACACACTTAACCTAAAAAATGCTCTCACACATGATGCCTTAAACCTTTTAGCATCTTTTACGGATGTTAATTTTATTATAGATGAAA
>CAYJUJ010000011.1:14298-15928 GCA_964373325.1 uncultured bacterium | reverse complement strand
CAGCATGCCTGGCCGTGGTCAATGAATCCTGCAATCATTAATATCAATAAGTTATAAGGAGAATAATCATGGCTGTTTCCACACAAAAATCCATAGAATTATGCGAAAAGTACGGGGCGAAGAACTACCACCCACTAGATATAGTGATTTCTAAAGCCAAAGGCATTTGGGTTTACGATCCTGAGGGAAAAAAATATTTAGATATGCTCTCTGCCTACTCGGCTGTGAAACAGGGCCACTGTCATCCTCGAATTGTTCAAACTTGACCAGAACAGGCAGATAAAGTTACCCTAACCTCACGTGCTTTTCATAATGATCAGCTGGGGCCTTTCTTAGAAAAAATTTGCAACACGACTATATAATGGCGTTGCGAATGAGTCCATGCAAGTTTCATAACAATTCAAAAATTCAATACCATGCGAAAAATTCCTGACAAATTTTGAAGAACTCAGCGCAGACCGACCTAAGTTTGAAATAAAGATGGATCCCTGCCTTCGCAGGGATGACATAAGAGGTATGAGCTAGTAAACGAAAGGGCGAGCCATTCTGAAAAATTTTGTCAGGAATTTAAGAATCCATTTTGAAAAGACTATGGACAATATGGCATGGACTCATCGCAACTTCCTTTAAAGTACTTTAGATAAAAGGTGCGAGCTCACATAAAAAAGTACAACTCCAAACAAAAATAAAACCACTCCATAACGGCTTTTAGTACCTGAAACATAGGGGATAAGCTCCGAAGCAGTAATGTAGGTAAATGAACCTGTTGCTAAAGCCAAAAATACAAGACTAAATTCGCTATGCCCTGATACAAAAACAACAAAAGCCCCTATAACAGTTGATAATCCAAGAGAGGCAGCTGCTAAGAATGCTTTTGTACGACTGAATTTAGCAGCTTGAAAAATAGACGATACCGAAAAACCTTCCGGAATTTTATGCGATAAGACTGCTATAAAAACCAATACTCCAGAAACGGGTGAAACCAAAAGCCTTGCAGCAATGGCAGCTCCATCAAAAAAAGTATGAATCATAAAACCAACCCAGGCGGCCCATACTGAATGTTTTTCCAACTCCTCGCCATGCCTCGAAGCCGCCATCATACTATGATCATGATCCTCATGCCTCTTGTGGGCATGAACAGCAAAAAAATTATCCAAAACAAAAATAGCTACAAAACCTACTAAAATAAGTAGTGGGCCATTGGCTGACTCTTCAATAACCTCAGGATAGAGATCCAAAAGAGTCACAGCTAATATAAATCCCGAAGAAACAGCTATAAAATTATCAAGAATTTTTTGATTTGCTTTTTTTGCAGTGGAGAGAAAGCCCCCTATAACATTAGCAAAACCTGCTATGACAGATAGAATAAGTGCTAATTTCATTTTCATTAAAGTAGCACACAGCTCATTATTATTCCACGAAAAAAACAGTAGATCCTTCGGTCGCTTTAACTCCCTCAGGATGACAGAAAGAGTTGTCTCATGAATTTGGTTCAGTTATAGTGAGAGTCAATGGATCTTCAAAAATACTTCGATGAAAAGAAAAAATTAATTGATGAAACTCTTGGAAAACATTTCCAGATTTCTAAAGAAAGTCCTTTTTCAGGAATTTATGAAGCCATGCATTATAC
>CAYJUJ010000011.1:0-14288 GCA_964373325.1 uncultured bacterium | reverse complement strand
CATTATACTCTTTTTCCTGGAGGTAAAAGAATTAGAGCTATTTTAACCTTGGCTGCTGCAGAGGCACTTGGACATAAACCCGAGGCTGTTCTCTCAGTTGCTTGTGCTATGGAGGCTATTCACAACTATTCTCTTATTCATGATGATTTGCCCTCGATAGATAACGACGATTTAAGGCGAGGCCGCCCTTCTAACCATAAAGTATTTGGTGAAGACATTGCCATTCTAGCGGGTGATGGATTGCTCACCCTTGCCTTTGAGTTTCTCTCAAATTATAAGGATCAAAAAGTAGATGCGCACATTCTTTTACAAGCCATTTATGAATTAAGTCGAGCAGCAGGGCCACGTGGCATGGTGGGAGGACAAGCCTGTGAAGTTCGAGAACGCAAAAAAAATACGTGTGATTTTGCAACACTGGAATTTCTCCATATTCATAAAACGGGAATGCTCATTCGCTCTTCTGTAACCATTCCTGCAAAACTACTCAATGCTTCGGAGACACATTATAAGGCTCTTAATAAATATGGTGAAAATCTAGGACTCGCATTCCAAATAGTGGATGATATTCAAGATGCAAATCACGGTAAATTAGGCTCTTTTTCTTTTCCAGCCATATTAAGTCTGAATGAGTGCCGAAGCCGTGCCAACGAATTGAAAGATAAAGCCATTGAAGCCCTGGCCCCCTTTGATAAAAAGGCCGACCCTCTTAGACATATAGCCCATTTCATAGTAGAAGAAATGCATGGTAAAAGAAAAGAAGCTCGCCTCGAAGAACAAACCAAAGGAGCGGATTGATAAGCTTCTCGTTTTAAAAGGTTTTGCTACAACTCAAGAAAAGGCTCAAGCCTATGTTCTTGCAGGAATTGTATTTGCAAATGGTAAAAAAATTGAAAAATCAGGAACCCTCGTATTTATTGATGCTCCACTTAAAGTTAAAGTGGCGCCATACCTTTGGGTTAGCCGGGGTGGGGTTAAGCTCGACTTTGCTCTAAAATACTTTCAAATTAGCGTTCAAGATAAAATTTGCATGGATATTGGTGCAGGAGCAGGTGGATTTACAGATTGTCTACTCTACCATGGCGCTACAAAAGTTTATGCTATTGATACAGGTACCAATCAGCTAGATTGGAAAATAAGGCAAGATAAACGCATTGTGGTCATGGAAAAAACCAATTTTAGATACTTAAAAAGAGAGCACATCCCTGATACCATTGATCTCACAGTGATAGATGTATCCTTCATTAGTCTTGATAAAATCTTCCCCAATCTTCTTAACTTCACACATGACAAAAGCGACATGATCGCCCTCATCAAACCCCAATTTGAGGCAGACAAAGGTGAAGTTCCAAAAGGAGGGGTTATCCATGATGAAAAATTACACTTCAAGGCTATTGAAAAAATAGAAACTCTTTGCAAAGATCTTAACTTGAAGACAGCTCCTGTTGTACCTTCACCTATTTTAGGGGCTCAAGGAAACAAAGAATATTTAATCCATGTCAAAACTTAAAATACTGCACACAGCCGATGTTCACTTAGGTTCTAAATTTTATTTTCTGGAAGAATATGCCCAAAAACGAGAAGAGGATTTTTTACTCACTTTTCAACGCATCTGTGATTTAAGTATTGAAGAAAAAATAGATCTCATCCTCATTGCTGGAGATCTCTTTGATTCCCCACATCCTCCGAAAACCCTCGTTGAAGAGGTTAAAAAAAATTTTGCAAAGCTTCAGAAAAAAAATATTACGATCAGTCTTATAGCTGGAACCCATGATGATATTATTGCCTCTGACAGCGTGTATCATGAACCTTATTGGAATCAGTTTATTTTTCTTAAAGACCCATTGCTTCAAAAACCAAAATCTTTAACCATTAAAGAAATTCCTATTTTTCTTTATGGGGTTTCTTACAACACTCTTGACTTTAAAGATCCCCTCCCCCTCCTTCAAAGAAGAGATGAAAAGGGCCTTCACTTAGGCCTCCTTCACTGCTCTCTTAAAGATAGCCCTGAGTGGAACATCATGCCAAAAGATTTACCTTGCACTACAGAAGAACTCTTCAAGCTTAAATTAGACTATTTAGCATTGGGGCATTACCACAACCAACGGCTTTATGAGAAAGAAGGACAATTTATTTCTTATAGTGGCTCCCCTGAAGGCAAACGCTTTCATGAAACAGGAGAGCGCTTCGTCAATATTATTAATTTTGAAAACAATACAGTCACAGTTCAAAAAAAAGCAGTTCAAACAAAAAAAATGGAATCTTTTACGGTAAACATGACAACTATTTCCGATGAAAAACATTTGATTCAAACCATCCAAGCAAACGGAAAAAGTGAAATACTAGCAAAAATAACTTTGTCGGGTAGTTGCGATTTTAGTTTAAACACACTCCATATTCTTGAAAAGTGCCATTCTCATTTTGCTTATCTTAAAATAGAGGATGAAACAGAAGTGCTTCAAAGCCTGCCCATTCATAATATAGAAAAAGAAAACACAATTAGGGGCCTTTTTATTAGAATGCTACGTGAAAAAATTCAAAAAAATCCAGAGAAGGAAAAAATTTACCACACCGCCCTCAAAGAAGCGATGTTTTACTTTTCAAAGGATAAAAATGCGCTTTAATAAACTAAGCCTTCATAATTTTGGTCAGTTTTCCAATAAAGAAATCGAGTTTAAAACTGGGATTAACCTCCTTCTGGGACAAAATGAGAGGGGAAAATCAACCATTTTAAATAGTATCTATGGTGTTTTCTTTGGGTTCATTAATCTAAAAAATCTTTACCTGCCCTGGCACAATCCCACACAATATAATGCCTCTCTTCTCTTTCAGCATGAAGATCAAGAATTTAAATTAGAAAGAAATTTTTTAAATGATGAGGTCATTCTTTCGAACTCCGATGAACAATTCCGTGCCAAAATCTCCCCCCAAGGCCGCCGCTCAGAAAGGGAGATTTATTATAATAAACTGGGAAAATTTTTTGGATTTTCTGACCCCGAACTCTTTCGAAAAACACTTTTCATAGGACAGGGAGAGCTTCCTAAAAAACCAAGTGAAGAAGAAAGCATTAAGCTCAAAACACTTTTATCAGGGCTTTCTGAACATAATTATGATGAAATCGTTAACCTCTTAGAAGAAAAATACTTTTCTATAACAAAAGAAAATCCAAATGGAATGGATAAACGAAATAACCGCATTCTTGAAGAACTTCGCAGTAAAAAAGAGCTTCTTCAAAACCAACTTAAAACCTCTGAAGAAGCTTATTCCTTCGTTGAAAAACAAAAAAATGAAAATAACCTACTTGAGAAAAAAACAAAAGAAGATAAAGAAAAGTTATTACAACTAGAAAAAGAACAATCTCTTCTTCAAGAATTACATACTCTTTTTGAAAAAGAAAAATTATATAACAAAAACTACTCAGAAAAATCAAAAACCCAAAAGCAAAGGCAAGAATTCGAAATAAAAATAGATTTTTTAAAAAAACAAGCTTCTTTTTCAAAATACTATTATTATCTTCCCTTCCTTGGGCTCCCTCTTATTTATTGGTGGTTTGTAGCGATTCCTCTCGTGCTTTTATTATCCCTTTTTTCTGTAATAAAATGGAGAGAAAAGAATAAATATCGTTTAGAACTTCTTCAGGCACAAAGTAAATTAGAAATGCTCCCATTACAGAAAAAAATAGATGAAGAAACAACCTCTCTCTCTCAAGAGCTTTTTATTTTTCAAGAAAAAAAGAAAAAAATCCATACAGAAAATCCTCAACTTTTATCTCTAAAAAACGACACCGCTATTCAACAAAAACTTTATGAAACAGTTAACCATTTAAAAAAAATAAAACTTGATTTGGAAAAAAATTCAAAAAAACTCAATGAAACACAAAAAGATTTGGCAGTATTCCAAAAAGGAATCACCCCTCCTTCAAGCTTACATGAAGAAGCACAACTCTTAGAAGAACAAGAAGAAAGCTTGAAAACCAAGGCTCAAAGCCTTTATGAAGCCAAAAAAACATTAGAAGAAGCTATTGAAGCTTATCGGGGAACTCATTTTCAAAGACTCTCAGAAGAAATTTCTCCTCTTTTTTCTGAAATAACTCAAAATAAATACAACAATGTGCTTATTGATGATGCCTTTCAAGCGAGTCTTAAAAATAAATCAAATTATTTTCCGAGTGTTCATTTAAGCTATGGAACCAGAGAGCAGCTTTACTTTGCCCTAAGGTTTATTCTTATAAAAAAAATGGCGCAGGGTAGGCTACTTCCTCTCCTTATGGATGACCCATTTGTTCATTTTGATAATGAGCGGCAAAAAAAATGCTGTGAACTTATTGAAAAATTTGCGGAGTCAAACCAAATCATTTTGGCATCACATCATAACGATTATAAGCAGTATTTTAAAAAGGCACACGTTGTAAGTCTATGAAAAAACTATGTTTTATCTATTTCATTTTAATTTTTTTCCTGAGTCAGTGCACCTCTATTCCTACAACAAGAAAAGAGCGGCAAGATCAAGAGAAAATAGATTCTGGAAATCTTAAAATAGCCCTTGTTCTTGATGGAATTGGAGTTCATGGATTCTCTGGCATTGGAGTACTTCGTGTGTTAGAAAAAGAAAGAATTCCAATTCACATGATTGTTGGTAGCCACATGGGGGCTTTTGTGGGTGCACTGTATGCAGAATCTCAAAATAGTTTTTCTGTGGAGTGGAATGCCATGCAATTAGAACTAAAAAACTACTTTACAACCTCTCTCTTTTCAGAAAGAGATAAGGCTTATGCTTCTTTATTTCCATTAAAAAAATATATCATTGATAAAATAAAAACTCCTAAAGTTGAAGAACTACCCCTGGAATTTATGACCACCACAACAAATCTTTCCAATGGCCAAAGTTTTACATTTGATAAAGGTTTAGTAGACCAAGCCATTTTAGCAAGCTCCGCCATTCCAGGATTTTTTCCACCCGTTCATATTGAATCGCAAACACTTGTTTCAGATTTTTCTTCTTTTCAGGGAATACAAATTGCAAAAGAAAGAGGCGCACACATTATTATCGCAGTGATACCTAAGCCTTCACTTGAAAACTATAACTTAAAAGATCAAAAAGATATTATCCTCCAGGCGTATCACATAAATCGCAATAAAAATGTAAATCATGATTTTGAAGACGCTGATATTCTTCTAAGCCCTGATATAAAAAGTATTCAGTTTGATGATTTTTCTAAAAAGAGAGCCTGTATCTATCAAGGCACAGAAGCAGCAACAGAAGTTATAGATAGAATTAAAACACTCATTGAACGAAAACGATAATGTCCCACGAAAAAATCGAATTACCTCAAAATTCAAAACTTTTAGATAAAAACTATCAGGGTCCTGTCTACATATGGGACATTGATAAAACTTATCTTGCAACTCGCTTTGAATCTATTCGAGGACTTATAAAAACAGCCTTTGAAAAGGCTCATGAAAAAAATATCATTGCTGGCACTGCCGTTCTTCTTCAAGAACTACATCGAGGCTCTACCTCCCAAAATCAAAAAAACCCTATTTTTTTTATCTCAGCTAGCCCACCCCAGATGAGAAAAGTGATTGAACAAAAAATGAGGCTTGATCAAATAGAGTTTGATGGAATTATTTTTAAAGACAATCTAAAAAATATTTACAAGGGTAAATTCAAAAAAATAAAAGAACAAATTGGGTACAAATTAATAGAACTTTTAACATTAAGATCTTCTTTTCCACCAAGCTGTCAGGAATTTCTTTTTGGAGATGACTTTGAAAACGATGCCATTATTTATTCATTATATTCCGATATTTGTGATCAAAGGCTTCAAAACCCAGAAATACAGAAAATACTAATGGCACTTGGAGTTGCTATCGAAGATATTAAAATAATTTTTTCCCTTAAAAGAAAAATTAAAAAATATGACCCTGTTCAAAAAATTTATATTCACTTAGAAAAAAAGACGAATCCCGCCTACTTTGACAAATTTTGGCCAAAGTTCATTCCTACTTATAACTCATTTCAAGCAGCACTTCGCCTTTATCAAGAAAATCATATTTCACAAAAAGCTGTGATTCGGATAGCGCAGGATCTTATAAGAAGCTTCAAATTTACACCAAAAAAAATAACTCATTGGCTTTATGATGCTTATGAGCGAGATATTGTAGATGAAGAAGTCGCTATAAAATTAATTAAACCACTTCAAAACTACAATTGTATTGATAAAAAATTCAACACAAGAAAACTTAAATGGCAGTGGATTAAATTCAAAAAAAGAAACTTTAAGAAGCAAAAACCTACAACTAACTTAGTTCAGAATCATTTTCTAAAATATCTGGATGATATTCTTTTTAAATGATCGAGTTGTCATCCCCGCTGGGAGGGATCCATATTAAATAATAATTAATCTTTCCATTCTGCTAGAAAAACGTTGGTTTCACCTTTCATTTGCGCATTTCGGTTTGAAGAAAAGATGAGTTTTTTTCCATCTTGAGTAAACATAGGAAAACCATCAAAAGAAGCATCGTATGTAATTTGTTCCAAGCCAGTTCCATCCATATTGATGATAAAAAGATCAAAGTTTCTTCTGTCAGGATTGAGATGATTTGAAGAAAAAATAACTCTTTTGTTATCTGGAAGAAAAAAAGGAGCGAAATTGGCTCCCGGTAAATTTGTAACTTGCCTTTTATGACTTCCATCTTGATTCATGACATAAATTTGTAAAGTAGTGGGCCTTATTTTTTTATCTTTCAACAATTTCTTATAATCTAAAATTTCTTTTGGATCTTGAGGATGATAGGCACGATATACAATGAGTTCCCCATCAAAAGAAAAAAAGGCACCCCCATCATAACCTATTTCATGTGTGAGTTGTTTTATATTCTTTCCATCAACATCCATCGTATAGAGATCTAAATCTCCGTTTCTCGTACTTGTAAAAATAATGGTCTTGCCATCCGGAGATAAAGTGCCCTCAGCATCATAGCCAGATATTGAGGTAAGTTGTCTTATATTCAAACCATCAAGATCTGCAGAAAAAATATCATAATCATCTAAAGGCCATACATATCCTTGTGAGTAATCAGGGCGAGGAGGACAATCGGGGCTTTTTAAGTGTGTTGAAGAGTAAAAAATCCGTGGTTCATCTTTAAAAAAATAAGAACACGTTGTTTTACCCAAGCCAGAGCTGACAAGCCTCTTTTGAGATCCATCAAGGTTCATTGTATAAATCTGGTCACATTTTTCCCCAGGAGGAGTAGATTGAAAAATAATTTTTTTTCCATCGAAAGAAAAATAGGCTTCAGCATTTTCCCCACCAAAACTAAGCTGCTTTAAAGAAGAAAAATGCTTTTCTTGTGGAAGAATTAAATTTTTATTTTCTACTCTTTTTTGTTGATAGAAATAACTTCCCAGAAAGGCAAAAACACAAACAATGAAAACTAAAATAACTTTTTTCATATTTTCCAAATTGTTTACAGCTTGAGGAGGAAAAAGACAATCAAAAAATTGACAGCCACTTTCAGCGCCAACCATTTAATAAAATATTATATATAGGGGGACTTCATACTTTTTTCTACTAGCATATATTCAATCTTATCTAAATCTACTTCACATAAACCAACTAGAGTTTGAACTCTATTTTGATAATTGATACCCCCTAGATAAGGGTCCCATATAAATCCATATTTTTCAGAGCATTTATTTAAATACGGTCCTAAAGTTGAGTAAGAATATTTCATTGCATGAGATGCAATTTTAGCTTTAACTGGGTTTTGATATATGTATTGTATTAAACGAGAAATATATATTTCAGTTTTGATCACTGTTGCACCATATCTATTGCCGAATATATGGTTAATTCTACTCATTTGCTGATTGATTTTTCTTGAAACCTGAGTTTGAAATGTACACATAAATTTTTGTAAGTTGCTTAAGGGAGTAGAAATCATGAGGTGATAGTGGTTTTGCATCAATAAAAAATGATGTAATTTAACATTGTGTGTCTCTGCCGTCTGCTTAAGAACCTTAATGAAAATTGGGAACACAACATTTAGATCAAATAAGTGTTCTTTGTTATTTGAACGATTATAGACATGATAAGGAAAATCACTTTGATAAATTTTATATCTAATAGACATATTAATCATGCCTATTGCATAAAACATGCCAAATGAAAATGATATGACATTTCAAATGGTTGGCAAAAAAAGTGGCTGGCGAAAAAAGATTAGATGTCTCAAAATGAAACACTTCTATTTTTTGAGACACTTTTCGAGTAAAAAATGGTTGGCGCTGAAAGTGGCTGTCAATTAAGCGGCGGCTTTTTTTCTTTTGGAAAAGATAATATCTGAATATTCGCCAAGTTTTTCTTGAGACTCTACTATATAATCAGGAATACTTTTATCTGTTGCAGATGAATATAGAAAACGAAGGCTTTCGGCTGCGTCTCCACGAACTTTACTCTGAGAATCACTTAACAACTCAATAAGCCCATTGACTGCTTTAGGAGATTCAAAATAACAAAGGGATTTTGCCACTTCAGATCTGACTTGAACTATAGGATCTGATACTTTTTCTAAAATAATATCAAGGCACTCATCTCTTCCCATGTGTCTCAGAATTTTAATAGTAGACACACGAATAGGATAGTTCAGATCCTCAGCCATTTTTTCAAACTCACCTAAAAAATCCATAAGCATTGATGATTTCAATTTTGAAATAGAAACAATGGCATTATCTCTTACCGTTTCCTCTTCATCATGTAATAAATCAAGCAGGGGCAGGAGTACACTAGGTTCCTTAATCTTCCCTAATGCTTCAGCACTCTTGGCCCTCACAGACCAGTTTCTATCACGACTTAAATTTGTCAAAGTCTCAAGCGCTGCTGCATCTCCAATCTCTCCCAAAATAAAACATATTCGATATTTAATAGAGAAACTCTTCACTTTGAGTGCATGAAGAAGAGGATCCATATAACCATTTTTACCCAAACTTATAAAAATATCCTGATAATACTTAAGATTTTTTGAATGAGAATCTTTGAGATATTTTATGTTTCTCTCAATAAAACAAAGCTTTTTAAGCCCATGGGTTGCATGATAGCGAACCTCTTCATCTTCATCACTCAATGCATCAATCAAAAATGGTTCCGCCTTAAGCCCCACATATCTTAAACGCTTGATAACTTTAAGGCGTGTCCAATAATCAGGATGCTTAACCCATTCCTGAAAATCAAAAAGGTCTTTATCTTGGGCCAACCTACCAAAAGCAATTGCCGCTTGTTGACACACTTCTTCACTTTCATCCTTAATCATGAGTTCTTTCAACTCTTGAATAAAGCTTTTATCTCCTAGCTCTCCTATCATTTTAATGTAATTTTTTCTAAAAGGATGATTCATGTTTAAGGCATGTTGTTTGATTTGGGGCAAAAAGGTTTTATCTTTTAAACGAGCTAAAACTAATCCATAAAGAAGCCTCTCTTCTTCATCTTGTACACTTCCAAATTTATTTTGTATTTGAGAGAGAAGGGGAAAACCACAAGATCCTAAAATCTCAATAACCAATGCAGTCAAGTCATTTTTACACCCAGGTAGAGCATCCAAAAATAAATGAGGATGGTCTTTAAAATTCCACAACGCTTTTTTACAGTTTTCTTTAACTAGGTTTTCTTCATCTGGATCTTCAATAACCTCCATAAGAACAGGCAAGGTATCGGGATGAGCGAGTTGCCCTAGCAATTCTGCCGCCCTGACTCTAACCTCTAAGAATGGAGACTCTATTAAGTTCTGAATATGCTACTTAATGACTCCAAATGTTTCAGCTACTTTTCTAAAAGAAAAACTATCGAGTCGCGAAATATCTTTGGCATGTTTTAAAATAAGAGATTCTATGAAAGAAGCGGAAAAACTTCCCTTCATTTTTTTTAAAATTATCTTTTCATTTTGGGGATTTAACTCACTTAGCAACTCTTCACAATATTTTTCCTGAGTGATTTTTCTTTGTTCAAAAACTTTTTTCCTAAAAAACCAAACAGTTAGAAAAATAAATGTAAATACTATCGTAAGGCTTAAAACCCCAATAACATAAATCAAGATTTCTTGGCTTAAATCAATCATTTTAATCTTTTCCCCAAAAGAGCCCTTTCCACTGCGGCTCTTCCATGCCTCTTGACACCATGATGTACCAAGCCGTTCCTGCTACTGAAGGAGATGTTGAAAATTGAAATGGTAAATCCTGATTCGCATAAATAAACCCACCACTCTTTTCTTGATAATTCCGCATCCATTTTTGTATTTTTTGAGCAAGCTCTAATTTCCCCAATTTCAATGCCGCCATAGCAACACCTAGAGAACCCTCTGGCCAAATCATCTTCATTTCTTTCCACGTTTGCTCTGGGTTTTGTGGAAAATAAAAACTATTTACTTCCGGCTGTTCCTCATAAATAAGGCCTGACAAATAGGGTTTATGTCCAGAACTTTTCTTTGAAGCGTCTAAAATGAGATACTTGTTCGTTGCTTTCAGGGCTTTTTGTGCCTTCTCAGATTCACCTATGGTATCCAAAAAAATAGCTCCCCATGAAGCACAGTCTAATGCTAAAAAACGGTCTGGGCCTCCCTTCCTCATACCACGAACAAATTGTGTTGTTTTTTGATCCCACGCTCGTGCCATTAAATTCTTCTTCATGATTTCTGAAGCCATGGTATATTTTTTATCTTGAGAAAGCTTTCCCAAATCTCTTAAGAAAAAATACATATCAATATTATGCTCAACACTAACCCATTCCGTTGGACCCTCTATAAACTTCTCTACAACAGTCTTTTTCTCTGGATCATAAATCAGTTCAAGCTTATTCACCCCTCCAATCACAAAACCAAATCGTGGATCATTAGAGTCAAGGACTTGCCATTTTAAAATGTAATCAGCAATATCTTTTGCCAATTGAAGATAATCTTTGAGCTCAGTATTTTGTTTTAATTTTTTAGATAATAAAACAGCTTGAATATAAAAAACAATTGCATAACCCGCCCATGCAGAAGCGCCATTGCGTGATATAGCCCATGAAGAATCTTCTTTATCTGGCCAACCATTATGAGTGTTATAGGTGAACCAAAGAAGCCCATCCTCTTCAACATTTCGATACAAAGCTTCTATGATCTGGGAGGCTCGTTTAAAATCATGTAACATTGTAAAAGCAATAATACTTAAAGCGTTGTCGTATAAAGAAGATCGACTAAAAATGTACTGGTAACTCCTATCGTTGTTATTTTGTGGATTATCAGGACTCAGTTCAAAACTAAGAATAAAATGTCGACGATTCATAACAGGATACGGCACGGTTTTATTAGGTACTTGCTGAGAAATAAGCCACTGATAAGCTTTTTCAACCGCTTGCATTTCTTTAGCTTGAGCCCCAAAAGAAAAACAAAGAATGGTGGCAAAAGTAAAGAAACAAAATTTTGTGACTTTTTGCACAACTCCCCCAAAATTTGAATGTAGGAAAAGATCAGGAACTCCAAGAAGTTACACACACAACACTGTTCTTATTATATCACAAGAACTGAGACTTGAGCATATAGCTATTTACTGAAGAAAATCCATAAGATAGGTAATGCTAAAGCGGGTATTCCAAGTGTAATCTCTATCAATTCCTTGCTCAACAATATAATTAAAATCTCCAGTTAAATAGAGTGAAGAAAAAACTTCTAAAGACAAAACTCCTCGAAAATCCACCGATTTTGTCAAACCAGAGTTTGTTGTATGTTTATCACGTACGTGTTGAAGAGAGAGATCCATCAGTAGCTTTTGAAAAAACCTATCTTGATAGCGAATAGTAAATCGATCAACACGCTGTGCCGGGTTTGTTAATATTTCATGTTCATATCCTAATTCCATTTTTTTTAGAAAAGGAAGTTTATAGTTTACAATTCCCCGCGCATCCTGCCGATCAAGACTAGCGATAGGAGCATAATTAGTATAAAAATAAGAACTAATAAAAGAAAAGTACTCTGAAGCATCAAAAGTCAAAGAACCTCCGAAAGTATCCGCATCTGTTAATATATATTCACCAGTTGGATAAAGAACAGCACTAGCCTCTCTAGCCATACTAGCAATAAAATCAAATTGATTTTTTTCAAACCGAAATAAACTAAAACCCGTCCACTTATGTCTTTGTTTAAAAATGCGAAATGATACAGGAGTAAAGCGATTATAAAACTCATTCCATTCAATCCTTCCTATAATATATGCATTTTTAGTAAGAGGAACTTCTCCCCTTACAGAAGTAGTGTGTTGTCCCACATTATAATCATGTACAACCAAAAAAAGATCATCTCTTTTTGAAATAGTGTGTTCATACCTTCCCTCTAGTGAAAGATGCGGGGCCCACCTATAAGCAAATTCTTCTGCAAACTGTTCGGTGTCATATTCCAACCTCAGTCGATTAACGCCAATACCCAAATCGTAATCCTTTGTATAAAGATTATTGTAACGAGAAACAAAAGTGGGCGCTTTAGCTCGTTTGACATTTTTTAAACCTTCTAAAGCTTCTACGTTTTTTGGTTTAAGTTTTAAACTTTTTTCATAGAGTTCAATTGCCTTATCCCATTGTCCATCAAAATAATGCACCTGTGCATAACCATTAATAGCCTCAATATTATTGGGATCAATTTTTAAAGCTCTTTCATAAAGTTTTTTAGATTCTTCAATTTTAGCCTGCCAACTATAAACGCGCCCAAGTGCCACATAACTTGAAATATTGCCTTCTTGTAGTTCTATGGATTTTTTAAGAGATGTAGCAGCATCATCAATGCGCGCTGAGTAAGAATATAAAATTCCCAAGAATGCATAAATGTCAGACCTTTGAGGTTCTGCCACCGCCGCCTTCTCATACCAAAAAATAGCTTTATCCAGAGCACCACTTTCTAAATACATGTATCCCATACTGAGCATGCTCTCAACTTCTCTGGGATAATAAGTAATAATTTTTTGCTCTGTTGCTATGCCTTTCGCATATTGCTTACTCCATTTATAGGTGTTGGCTAGGCCTTTTAGGGCCTCAATGTCCTTTGGATTTTTATCGAGAATTTTTTTGTAAGTTTGAATGCTTTTTTCATATTGTTTATCCCAACTATAAACGCGCCCCAAAGCTATGAGCACTTCCTGATTATCTGGATTTTTTTTAAGTAGATTTTGAAAAACACCAATTGCTTCTTGATATCGACTGCTCCAACTATAAACCCGCCCCTTTCCTATGAGTGCGAGAAAATTTTCTGGGCTCATTTTTAAAGCTAGATCAAAATATTTAAGACTTTTATCATACTGTCCATCCCAACTATAAATGCGCCCTAATAATAAAACTGTATCCAGATCTTGAGGTTCTAGTTCATGGGCTTTTTCTAAATGAACTAAAGCCTGTTTATATTCTTTTTGTACAATATACTTTTGAGCCAGGGCTATTCTTAAATCCTTGTCGTTTGGTTTTTCCTTAAGAATTTTAAGAAGTGCGTCGAGATCCTTCTCGATATATTGCGTAGGGTATTTTGTTTGAACTTCTTTAATTTGAGTAAGCCCTTGGGTAGCTTCAAAGTTTTCACGATCTAATTTCAAAACTAACTGATAATAATTTCTCGAGTTTTCTAAATCTCCCTTCCAAAAATAAACCTTTCCAATATTAAGATGGGCTTGCACATTTTGTGGATCAAGCTCTAAAACTCGTTTGTTTATTTTAATACTTTCATCATAGAGTTTCTTCCAGGAAAGAACACCGGCCAAGCCTAAAAGGGCATCTATGTGTTGAGGGTTATCATCAATAAGATCACGATAAATTTTAATAGATTCATCGAACTCTCCATTCCAACTTAAAAATTGAGCTAGTTTAAAGAGAAGTTCTGGGTTTTTAGGTGATTTTTTAAGAGCTTCTCGATATTGCTCTATTTCTTTCTTGAAATTTCTCTCTTCGGAAATGGAAATGAGTGGTAAAGCACATAGAAGAATAATCACAACGATTTTTTTCACAGTATGGATTATAGGAGGAAGTGCCTGCCTTGTCATCCTGAGTGCAGCACATGAAGGATCTATTGCATATGAAACAGGCTGTCCCCAAAAGAGACTGTCTCTTTTTTAAAATCAGCAACTATATTGCTGATTTTTGTAGATTTTCAGCAGCATGGGTGCTACATGCTCTATCTATTTGATTTAACTTAAATTTTTATGGTTAATAATACTAAGGGGTGTTCCTAAAACACCCCTTTTTGGACAGTCACTTTTTTCTGTATGGATTATATCCTCCCTAACAA
>CAYJUJ010000010.1:0-16104 GCA_964373325.1 uncultured bacterium | reverse complement strand
CCCATAAGGCGGCAGGACCCCGAAGCGAGCTATTTTGAAAGGAACTTTTGGAACACCACCTTTTATATTTCTTTATAGACAATGTCGCCCTCGGCAACAGGGGCACCTACTTGTAAGCCAATTTGGTAACCAACTGGAGCCTTTGAGATTTTTTGGTGTTCATATTCAATGGATTTCACCCTTTGGCGAAAGCGAGTTGTTTTACCCTTTATGAAAAGAACCTCTTCCAACGCAATAAAATCATTTTGGATTTCAACAATGGCAACACTTATTTTGTTATAATAATGTATCACCACACCAATTTGATGAATTTTAATTTTCTTGGTTGCTACAGCTTCTTTTTTCTTAAAAAGATTAAAGAACACTCGCCCTCTCCTTAGATCCTCTCAATAATAAAATATCAAGAGAAAATGATTTTAGCAAAGCCTCTTTTGCCGGCTTGAAGAAGAAGACTTCCTTGAGCAGAAACTTGATGAGTGAAATTTTCTACTTTTTTACCATCTATGCGCACCCCTCCCTGCTGAATAAGTCGTTTTGCTTCTGAATTGGAAGAAACTAATTTTGCCTGTGTGAGGAGAAAAAGAATACCTACTTTTTCTTCTGAAGTCTTAATTTTAACTTCGGGTACGTGAGAAGGATTTTTTTTCTCTTTAAAAATACGGTCAAACTCTTCACTTTCATTCTTTGCTGTTTTTTCATCATAAAATCGAGTTACAATTTCGTGGGCTAATTGCAGTTTAAGACTTTTCGGGTTCACTTTCCCTTCCCTCACATCTTGCTTTCTATGTGCTATTTCTTCACGAGAAAGGGAGCTCAGTAACTCATAATACTTCCACATAAGGTCATCAGAAATGCTCATGATTTTTCCAAACATATCTTTGGAAGGTTCTGTTACCCCAATATAATTGCCAAAAGATTTACTCATCTTTTGAGCGCCATCTGTTCCTTCTAAAAGAGGCATTGTCATGATAACTTGTGACTTTTGCTTATAAGCTCGCTGAACTTCTCTTCCCACCAATAAATTAAACTTTTGATCAGTGCCCCCTAATTCCACATCAGCTTCAATTTCGTAAGAATCATAAGCTTGAAATAAGGGGTAAAGAAACTCATGAATACCAATGGGTTTTCCGGATTGATATCTTTTTTCAAAATCATCCCTCTCTAACATGCGCGCCACCGTCATTCGAGAAGCAAGATCAAAAATTTTCTCGGCGCTTAATTTTCCAAGCCATTCATGGTTAAAAACCACTTTTGTTTTCTTTTTATCTAAAATTTTAAATACCTGCTTTTCATAGGTTTGAGCATTTTTTTTGACCTCGGCAACAGTCAATTGAGGCCTTATTTTATCAGAACCGGAAGGATCGCCTATCAGAGCTGTAAAAGAACCTACAATAAATATGACATCGTGGCCTAATTCTTGAAACTGACGCATTTTATTAATAACAACAGTGTGCCCTAAATGAATATCTGGAGCTGTCGGATCAAAACCTGCTTTGACACGAAGAGGGCGTGCGAGCTTTAATTTCTCTAGAAGCTCATCCTCTGAAACAATTTCAACAACGCCTTTTTTTAAAATTTCTAATTGTTCGGCTGGATTTGTTGCCATTGGACCCTTTCAACAGACAAAGCTTTTCCATTTGTTGGATCAACTTGAACAATAACTCCACATAACTTTGCATTTTCTTTGGCTGTTTCATATTTAACACGGCGAGAAATAAGAAATTTTTTAATAGCCTGCTCTTTAATAACTCCAATCACTGAATCGTAAGGACCTGTCATGCCTACATCAGAAAGATAAGCTGTTCCTTGGGGAAGTATTCTTTCATCTGCCGTTTGCACATGGGTGTGGGTGCCAACAACTGCTGAAACTTGTCCATCTAAATACCAGCCAAGCGCTTGTTTTTCACTCGTTGCCTCAGCATGCATATCAACTATGATAATGGGGGTTTCTCTCCGCAGATTCTCCACCTCTCGCTGAGCCGTCTGAAAAGGGCAATCGATATTTTCTAAAAAAAGACGCCCTTGAACATTGAGAACCCCTATTTTTAAATCCCCTCTTTTGTAAACCACACTACCTTTGCCAGGGGTGGGCTCCATCTCATAATAGGGATAATTGGCAGGACGAATCAAATAATAATATTTTTGAAAAGCAATTTCAGCCTCTTTAAGTTTATCCCATGCATGATTGCCTGAGGTCATAATATCAACACCTGCTTCAAATAATGCTTCGGCAACCTTATCTGTAATTCCTGCTCCACCAGCAGAGTTTTCAACATTGGCGATAACAACATCAATATTTCTTTTTTTTCGCTCCATTGCTAGAAAAGATTTTATAACCTCTCTACCTGGCTCGCCTACGACATCTCCAATAAAAAGAATCTTCATCGTGCTACTTCTGTAGCTCTTGTTTCTCGAATAACGGTTACTTTTACTTGGCCGGGATATGTTAAATCACTCTCTACTTTCTTACTAATATCGCGAGAAAGCATGACTGCATCTTCATCAGAAATCCTCTCGTGATTAACTATGACTTTTATTTCACGCCCTGCCTGAATAGCATAAGCTTTCGTAACCCCTTCAAAAGAGGTGGCTATTTTTTCTAAATCTTCTAGCCTTTTAATATAGCTCTGAAGCATTTCTCTTTTAGCACCCGGCCTTGAAAGCGATAGCGAATTAGCTGCACAAATAACATGAGCCACAATTGTCTCTGGTTTTACTTCATAATTGTGAGAGGCGATGGCATGAGCTACCTCCTCAGATTCACCATATTTTTTGACGAATTGTGCACCAATAGCAGCATGGGAACCCTCAAGAGTGTGCTCTAAACCTTTACCAATATCGTGTAGAAGCCCGGCACGCTTTGCTAGCTTTGCATCAACGCCCAGTTCTCCAGCTATCATTCCTGCCAAAAAAGCAACTTCTACAGAATGTTGATAAACATTTTGGCCACCACTAGAGCGATATTTAAGAGAACCTAAAACTTTTATAACTTCTGGATGAATACCATGAACGCCCACATCAAAAGTAGCTTGCTCACCTGCATCCTTAATAGAAGTTTTAACCTCTTCCCGTACTTTTTCATAAAGCTCTTCAATGCGTGAAGGGTGAATTCTACCATCTTCAATAAGACGCTCTAGCGTTATTTTAGCTACTTCTCTTCGAACAGGCTCAAAGCTAGAAAGAATAACTGTTTCGGGAGTGTCATCTATAATAACATCAACCCCCGTCACTGTTTCAAAACAACGTATATTTCTCCCCTCACGTCCAATAATACGCCCTTTCATTTCATCACTTGGTAAACTCACAGTTGAAACTGTTTTTTCAGAAACATATTCCCCCGCATAACGTTGAATAGCAAAACTAATCATTTTCCGAATTTTTCTTTCACTTTCTTCTCGCATTTCTTCTTGAATTTTCTTGACTTGAACTGATGCTTCTTTACGAGCCTCTTCTTCAATTTGATCCCGTAGAACTTTTTTGGCTTCCATGGCAGTCATTCCTGCTACTCTTTCTAAACGCGCATTAACAGAAACAACAAGCTTTTCATACTTATCTTTTTGATCTTGAATAAACTTCTCTGCTTCATGAAGCTTTTTATCTTTCTGATTAATCTCAGCTTCTTTAGCATCAATAATATTTACTTTTTTATCGAGATTACTTTCTCTCTGTAAAAATCTTCTCTCTGTTTCCTGAAGGTCTTTTCTTTTAAGACGAATTTCTTTTTCAAAATCAGCTCGCGCTTGAATTTCAATTTCTTTGGCTTTGATCCTTGCTTGATTTTCAAGGTCCTGAGCTTCCTTGCGAACTTTGTCTTGAAGGTTTTGAATTTCCTCCTTGATTTTTTTTGATTGCAATAAAGCATTTCTGCGACTTGCAAAAAAGCCCACTATAATCCCTGTAACTACAGAAACAGCAAAAATAATTAGAGAAAGTTCTATTTTCATTGTTCCCTGCAGTAAATCACTCTTTTCTCTGTAATCACTTCCTCAACTCGAATATCGTGCTCTTGTTCACTCACTTCTCCAACCACTTGAAAATCATACGCCAGTCCATATAAGTGAGGGTGTGCCTTTAAACTTGCAAACGCTCGGTCATAACAACCCGTTCCATAACCCACTCGATAACCCCTTTCATCAAAAGCAACACCTGGTACAAAAAAAATATCAATACCTTCAAGGGGTACTTCCTTCTTAGAGGAAAACGGCTCTTTCAACCCAAAACGATTTTCTTTAAGTTCATCTAAATCAGATACATGAAAAAATTTAATAGTACGATCCGTATAACTATAGTTTTTTGGATAAACAACGGTAGCTCCCACTTCTTTTAAAAAAAGAAATAAAGGGGAGGTTGGAATCTCTCCCTTAAAATCAGCATACAAAGCTACAACTTTGTTTTTAAAAACATGTTGTTTTTTTTGGATTTCACTTAAAATAGATTTGGAAGCTAAGTTTCGAAAATGATTATCTAACTCTCGCCTCTTTTGAAGCATCATTTGTCGTAACATCTGCTTTTTCATAATGACCTTTGGTCACTATGCAGAATACTTAAGAAAGGCGCTTCGATTTGGCAGGACTAAAAGATTATCATTTTAAATTTTTGTGAAACTAAAAAATCATTCCCTAATTTTTATACCCATGTTTTAACATTTTCTACATTTTTTAACTGAGCATCAATCCAGTCCAAAATATCCTTTGATTTTTTAACAACTCCTGCATGATAATCTTTTTGACTTTCTTTCGCTTTAAAATATTCACCTGCAATATTGAGCGCTGCCAAAATAGTTGCATTCTGCATTGAAAGTGATTTAGATTTTTTTAAAACCTCCTCTATTTTTTCATTAACATAGGACTCAATCTCTCGAATTTTCTTCTCAGGCTCGTCGCTTTTAATTGTATATTTGTTGCCTAAGATATTAATTTCACATACCTTTTTAGACATGAGTCCTCTCTGTAGCCACTATAAATTTTGAAGTCGCAAAAGTCAACGAGAGTTTTAAGCAGGAAGTTGTGGTACAGCTCCCGGAGCTTTGAGGTTCTGTACAAAGGGGCTCGTAAACTGGACACCCACAATTTTAGAGATCCCAGGCTCTTCCATGGTAACTCCATAAAGAATGTCAGCCTCTGCCATAGTTCTCTTATTGTGAGTTATAACAACAAACTGTGTTCGGCTAGATAACTCTTGAATCAATCTTAAATATCTATCTGTATTAGCATCATCAAGTGGTGCATCTACCTCATCTAAAACACAGAAAGGGCTTGGTCTAATCATAAATAAAGCAAAAATAAGACCAATAGCTGTCATAGCCTTTTCACCACCAGAAAGGAGATTAATGTTTTGAAGACGTTTGCCTGGAGGCCTTACTAAAATATCAACCCCACTTTCCAAAATATCATTCTCATCGGTCAAAATAAGCTTGGCACTTCCCCCTTGAAAGAGTACTGGGAAAACTTTTTGAAATTCCCGATTCACTGCATGAAAGGTCTCAAAAAACCTGTCTTTAGAAAGTTTATCAAGTTTTACGATAGTCTTTTGAAGGGTTTTCATAGAAGAGTCGAGGTCATCTCTTTGTGCAGTTAAAAAGTCATATCTCTTTTGTTTTTCTTCATACTCTGAAATAACAGAAAGAGGGATTTCACCAATGCTTCGAAGCTCAGAGCGAAGAGCTTTTTGTTTTTGTTTATATTCTGTAACTTTAAAATCAATAGAAACCTGTTTATAGTAAGTTTCAATCTCAAGAACATAGTTTTCCCGAATCTCATCAACACAGTATTTAATCTTAAGATCAATTTCTTGTAGCACTAAATTTAAGTGATGTTTTTGTTCTTTAAAGTTAAAAAGTTTTTGCTCGTCTTCTTTTATTTTTTGCTTAATAAGTTTTATTTCTTGAAGCTTATCGCGATGCTCCTGAATAAAGGCTGAAATCCTCTTTTGATAAGAAACACATTCATCGCTTAAACTTGTGATTTCCTTTTGAAGTGCTTCCATGGAGTTTTGTGTTGTTGTTTGTTCTTCTTTAAATTTTTCAAACATGTGAGAGCCCTCTTGAAGAAGCTCTTCACATGCTTTCAACTCTCTTAAAATAAAATCAAGACTGTTAGAAAGGGTTTGCTCTCTTTCCTTCATAAGATTTAATTTTTCACGCTTCTGTTGTTCATCAGGGTTGAGTTTAAGCTGCTCCAAAGCCGTTAAAATAGCGTGTGTTTCTCTAAGCTCTTTTTCAGTACCCTGAACACTTGACTGCAATAAGCTGATGTTCTTTTCTTTTTCTTGAATTTTATGAGAGGTCTTTTCTACTTCCGCCACAAGTTTAAGTTGATCTTCTTTTATAGTTTTGATTTGTTCTTCTAAATGGCTTCTCTTTTCTTCAGCATAATGCTTTTCATGTGCAATAGAACTTAGCACTTCTTTTAACACCCCTTGTCTACTCTCCTCTTTCTCTATAGATTCTTCCAGCGTTTTAAGCTCTTGCTTCATTTTTTGAATTTCTTTCTGAATAGTTAAAGTTGTTTGCTCAAGCAATGTTATTTGCTCCTCATATTTTCTTTTCTGTTGTAAAAAATTGCTTTGGGAGCTTTGGTCACAATAAATAATTCCTTCAGAAGAAATGCAATAACCATCCCTTGTTACTAAGACAATACCTTGCTTCCATTTTTTAAGGGCTGTTGAAATATCAGGAGCAATAAAACACTGGCTCAAGAAAAAATCCTTTATTTTTTCGTACCCTTTTTTTGCTTTAATATAGAAAGATAGTTTTTCTTCCTCTTTAAGAGTAGAGAAGAAAAGATCGGACTGCACTTCTTTTTTAAGGCTTTGGGGAATTAAAACAAACCGGGCTGGTTTTGAAGGCGCACTTAAAAACTTCTCTACATCTTCCTCATTTTCCAAAACAATTCCTTTAAGAAGCCCACGCAGTGCAAGAGAGGCTACATTTTCATAAGCCTCTGGAATTTCGAGAAGATCATGAAGAAATAAGTAAGAGCTCTCATTATATTCCTGTTCATCAAATTGAAAACGAGACAACATCTTTAATGCCATTTGAGTTTCTGCTAGTTTTTGCTGATATCTTTTAAAGGTGTCTTCTTGATTTGTAAGTTTCTGAAAAAGTGTATTTTTTTCTGCTATGTTTTCCTCACGCCAATTTAATAAACTTTCATATTCCTGTTTTTGCGAGGCTATATTTTTCTCTAAATCCTCTAAATGCTCATCACACTTTTGAAGATTTGCCTGAGTATTCGTTAATTTATTATTAAGTGAGTCTTCATTCTTAAAAAAACCTTCTTTTATTTCATTTAAGTTTTTTAACTCTGACTCTGCTGTTTGAAGACGCACCTGCTCTTTTACACTTTTGTCCTGAAGGAGTTTTACTTTCTCTTTATTTTTTTGGAGCTCAGTGGGAATATCTTTCAAGCCAAGATTATAGGAATGAACACCCGTTAACACATCCGCTTGATTTTTAATTTCAAGTAAATCTTTATCTATTTTATCTTTTTGAGACTGTAATTCTTCTTTTTTATCATGAGTGTTTTTATACTGAGTCCGCACTTTTTCACATTGGAGGGAGATTTCATCTAAGTGGTTTGTATGAAAATGGAGCTGTCCTTTTTTCTTTTCCAAGGCCATAGAGGATTCAAGAAGTTTTTTTTGGTTTTCCTCGTGTAATTGGCTCTCCTCTGAAAGAGATGCCTCTTTTTGAAAAATGAGCTTTGTATTTTCTTCTACTTGGCTTAAACTTTGCTCTTCTTCTTTTGTCAAAACTTGAAGTTCTTGATCAACCTTGTCCTTGTCAGCTTTGAGCTCTGTGTATGCTTTTGCAGCAATAGCCAAATCAATATCTCTTAACTCTTCTCGAGCCATTTTATATCTTTTAGCTCTTTCCGCATATTTTCTAAGCGAAGTGAGCTGGTCACCCACTTCTTTAACAATATCATTAATTCTGGATAGATTTTCTTGTGTTGACTCTAGTTTATTCTGAGCTCGTTTTCGTGCAAGTCGAAAGTTAGCAATACCACTTGCTTCTTCAATGAGGAGCCTTTTTTCGAGAGGAGCGCTCTGGATAAGAGAATCAATTTGTCCTTGAGAAATAATAGAATAACACCCCCCTCCAGCACCTGTATCTCGGAAAAAAGAAGAGATATCCTGAAGTCGACATGGAGACTTATTAAGAAAAAACTCCCCCTCTCCCGATCTATAAATTCGCCGAGTCATCATGGCTTCGGACAAATCTTTATATTCTGGAGAAATTCTCTCTCCCTCTCCTGGTTCTAGGCTTAGAAGAATAGAAACTTCTGCAAAGGAATGAGGAGGCTCTATATCAGTTCCATTAAAAATAATATCTTCACGAGAACGCCCCCGAAGTTCACTATAGGCCTGCTCTCCCAAAATCCATAAAAGAGCATCAACAACGTTACTTTTGCCACACCCATTAGGGCCTACAATACCAATAACACGAGGACTATTTTTCTTATCCTGCGACTCAAATAGAATGGTAGTTTTTTTTGCAAAAGATTTAAACCCAACTATTTCAAGTTTCTTAACTCTCATAACTCTCGCTTAACATGTTATAATAATTAGAGAATTTTTACAATTAGAAATTTTTCTCTTGAAGTGTGAGAGTCACCGATCCTAGCTTCATTTCAGCCCCTGCTTCAATAATATACCGTTTAGGAGAAGCCGAAATCCATCCCCATGATTTGTTTTTTGGTTCGTTTTCTAGTGTGTTTTCACCAAAGACTATTCTTTGAGATGTGCATTCGAAATAAAAGGCATCTTCATCACGCCCTAAAACATTCTTTTTGTCTTGTTTTAAGATCTCACATGAAAAGTTATAAATGCCAGCGTTTTCAAGAACTTGAAAGTTTATTTTCTTGCCAATTTTAGGCTCTATCGCTCTAAAGCGAAAAATGGGTGTTAAGGCATCAAAAAGACCTGGTTTTAAATCATAGGAAATTTCTCTAATGCCTGGTTCCTTTTCTTTGCCAATACGAACTGTTTTTTTCCAGTAATAGGCCCTACCTTTTTCATAGTCAAAAATGGAAATATGATGTCGCAAAAACTTTGTTTCTCTTCCCTTAAGCTCCATTTTGTAGGGGCGTAAAGTCTCAGCGTCTATAAAAACCTCCACTATTTGTTCTGCATTATAAATGGCAGAAAAAAAATCATTGGTTCTGGCCTCAACATAAATATGGTAGCTTGATTTACCATTAACTTGAACCATGGGTAATATTTCAACAACAGCTGTGCCAACAGAAAACACACTCCAACCTCCTCGGTATACATATCGCTCCCCAACAGAAAGAGGATATTGGAGCCTTGCGACTGGAAGAGAAGGAGAAACAGGTGTAGGCGGCTTTTTCTTAATTCTACTTTTTGATTTTTCAATTTTAAATTTTTGTTCAATAATAGGGGGCGGTTCATCGGGAAATTTTTCAGGCAGTTTGCGTTCAAACCCAGCACAACTCACTAAAAGAATGGAAAAGAAGAGATAAAAATTAATTTTGTAAATTCTCGATGGATGAAAGAATATGATCTTCGCCACTTGTAAATTTTATTTCTATTTTAACAGCAAAATAAAAATCCTTTTGAATGCGTACAGAGTCTTTTTCAGTTGTTAAAATTATATCAGCCTTTTTCAAACTCGCCAATTTATTGATTTCATCTAATTCACCAGTACTGTAAAAGTGATGATCTCTAAAAAAACGATATCCTACGATATCAACATGATATCTTTGAAGTAGACGTATCAATCTTTGAGGCTGTGCTAAACCACAAAATACAAAAACTTTTTTTCCTTGGATATTTTGTAATTCTGAAGAAGTTATAACATAATCCATTTCACTGATAGAACCTAAATAACCCAATGTTTTTATTTTTTGTTTTAAAATTTCTTTTTGGTGCATCATCAAGAAAGAAGAATTAGAAAGAATAATATGATGGGCTCTTTTAATGGCTGAGAGAGGCTCACGCAGTCTTCCCAAGGGAAATAAATTTTCACCTCCAAAAGGGTCATAAGCATCTATAAGAAGAATATTAAAATCTGCATTGATTCTATAGTGTTGAAAAGCATCATCTAATAAAAAAATATCGGGATTAAATAATGGCACTGCTTTAAGGGCCATTCTAGAGCGATCACGCCCGATCAAGATGGGAATATTTTTTAAATGATGCGCCATCATCAAAGGCTCATCTCCCGCTTCAAGAGCTGTCAAAAAAACTTTTTTTCCATCAGAAACAATGGCTCCCTCCTCGGACTTTGACCCCTTATATCCACGAGAAAGAATAACAACTCTTCTATGATTGGAAAAAAGTTTTTGGCTCAAGTGCATAACAAAAGGGGTTTTACCCGTACCTCCAACGGTTAAGTTTCCAATGGCAACCGTTGGAATGGGCAACCTCACAGAAGTCAAAATCCCTTTCTCATAAGACGTTCTGTGAAGAAAATTACCAAAGCGATACAATTGGGAACCTACATATTTAAACATCCTTAATACTCTCCACAATAATTGTATCAATAGGTTTAGCAATGTCAGAACTGCCAAGTTTCTGCCTGAAATGCTTTAATTTAGACAAAGCTTCCTTATACTTTTCAGTGTTATGGGTAAACTTTGAAATTTCAAAAACTAAACGTTCAGGGGTCACATCCCCTTGAAGTAGCTCAGGAAAATAACCCTCTTCTAAAATAAGATTCACCATGGAGAAATGTTTAATTCCTCGAACAAGTAATCTTGATATGAAATAGGAGATAGAAGAGAAGCGATACATCACAACCATAGGAATATTGAGAAGAGCCAATTCGATAGTTAAAGTTCCTGAACATGCCAGTGCAAAGTCAATATCTTTCAATTGAGAAAGTTCCTTTTTCTCTACAACATGAATATGTGGAAAGGAGAGGCATAACTCTTTTAATAAAGAATCTTGCAAAGAAGGAGCTTTAAAAAGATAAAACTGAAACCTTCCCTCTGAGGCAAGTTTTTTCACTGTTTTCAAAAGAACAGGTAAGAGTTGCTTTACTTCATTACTACGACTCCCAGGGAAAATGCCTATTTTTACTGGAGAGCCAGTTCTTATTGGCAGTGGAATTTGGCTAGCTTCCTTATATAAAGGATGACCTACATAGTGTACATGAACTCCATATTTTTTGTAAAAATCAACTTCAAAAGGAAAAATAACAAGCATCTTATCAACATACTTTTTAATCTTTTTGACGCGGTTCTTTCTCCACGCCCATAACTGTGGGCTTACATAATAAATAATTGGAATGTTTTTTTTCTTAAGCAATCTAAAGAGTCTAAAATTAAAATCTGGAAAATCGATAAGGATCGCTAATTGAATATCTCCATGCAGAATAAGATTTTTAATGTTTTTATATTTTCCAAAAATGGTTTTTGCTTTTTTAAAAACCTCTGTTATTCCAGTAACTGAAAGATGATCATATGAAGATAACGAAGGAGAAAGCTCTCTCATAAACTCTCCTCCCATACCTACAAACTCAATGTTGGGACGAGATTCACGCAGTTTTTTCATAAGGCAAGCCCCATAATAATCCCCTGAAGCTTCACCACTCACAATAAGTATTTTAGTTTTAAATAACATCGCTCATGAATCTGGCTTTTTTGATTTTGTTGTTTTTCCTTACAATAGATTTACGAATATCTTCTGCTATGCGAAGCGAAAGAATAGCATCCTCAATAGTGACGAGAGGTTTTGTTCTATTAAGTGCGGCTTTCAAGAATGAGTCAATCTCTAAAGCCAGTGTGTCTTGTTTCTCTTCCTTAAATAATAGCTCTTGCAATTGCTTATCTTGATCAACTGATACTAAACTTACTTCATTGTGAAGAGTATCTAAAGAAATATACGATCCTTCTTGAAAGAAGCGAATTTTTCTCATCTCTTTCATAGAAACACGACTGACAGCAATATTAGCAATAGCTTCATTTTGAAAATAAAGCCTTGCATAAGCCAAATCTATTTTGTCAGTTAATACAGACGTTCCTTGAGCCTCAATTCGCACAAGGGGGGAGTGAATAACATTAAAAACAATATCAAGATCATGGATCATGAGATCGGAAATAACATCAACATCAAAACTTATTTTTTTTACAACCCCTAAACGGTGACTTTCAATAAAAAGAGGTTCTTTCAAGAAATGTCGACACCTTTGAAAGGAGGGGTTGAATCTTTCTAAATGCCCTACTTGCAGAATACACTGGTTTTTCTTTGCCAATTTCTGCAACTCACAAGCCTCGTCAACTGTATTTGTTACTGGTTTTTCAATAAGAACATCAATCCCAAAAGAAAGACATTGAACGGCAATTTCATAGTGGAATTTCGTAGGTGTTGCAATAATCGCAACATCTATTTTTTTAAGAGCTTCCTTATACTCTCTTAAAATTGTAATAGAATATTTCTTAGAAAGATCTTCATTCCGAACAGGATCCCATTCAACACCAATGACTTTTGAAACTAATGGAGAGGCGAGAATCTTTTGAAGGTGGAACTCCCCCATGTGACCCAAACCAATAACTAAAACTCTTAATTTTTCCATTCCGTGATAAGACCAATTTTAGAGCTTTTTATAAAATCAAGAACATAAGAAATAGCTTTATCTGTCTTAAATTCCTGTTCTAAATTTCTAATGTTTTCTTGTAGGGGGTTGTTTTTATCAAAAATAGCCTCAAATGCTAACTTAAGCTTTCGTATTTCTCCAACAGAAAATCCCTGACGCTTGAGGCCAACAACATTCACTCCTCTGATACACAACTGACCCCGCATTCCTGTGCAAAGGCAAAAAGGAGGTATATCTTTACTTATTTCAGAGCCTGCACCTATAAAGGTACTTTTTCCAATTCTTACAAACTGTGCTATTCCGACCATTCCCCCTAAATTAACCCTATCTTGAAGTGTAACATGACCGGCAACACCAGTACCACTTGCAATAATAATATGATCACCCAAAATACAATCATGCCCAATATGAACGGTAGACATAATAAAATTATCGTTCCCAATAACCGTTTTGTTCTCTCCCCGTAGAGTTCCCCGATGAATCACAACTGATTCTCGAATAATGTTATTGTTTCCAATAATGAGTTTTGATGTTTCTCCTCTAAATTTCAAATGTTGGGGTTCCATTCCTAGACTCACAAAAGGATAAATTTTATTATTCTTTCCAATAGATGTATCGCCTTCAACCACGACATGAGAAATCAGCTCTGTTCCTGACTGTATTCTAGTATCCGCACCAATGACACAATAAGGGCCAATATTAACATCCCTTTCTATTTGGGCTTTAGGATGAATAATAGCTGTTTTATGAATCATGACTGCATGCGTCCTTTCTTCTGCACCATGCAAGAAATAAAACCTTCGGCAACTAACTCATTTTGAACCGTAGCCTTTCCATGAGCTTCAAGAAAACGTTTCATTTTCTGTTTGGTAATAGTTGCTTCCAATTCAATAGTCTCATTGGGCACAACCATTCTTCTAAATTTAAAACCATCAACCTTTGTAAGCACTAACAAATCTTCCTTAGGATTAATGATTTTATTAGCGGGATCGGAGATGATACATAATGCTAATTGCGCTATAGCTTCAATAATCAAAACACCTGGCATAATTGGAAGCCCTGGAAAATGGCCTTTTAAATAAAACTCATCAGGGGAGACTCTTTTAAACCCCCTTATGAAACTTCCACATCCATCATCTCTATCCTTAGGAACACGTATTTCTGTTATTCCATCTACAAAAAGAAAAGGTTTTCGATGAGGTAGTAGTTCTAATATTTTATTACTTTCCTTCATTAAGGATCTTAATAACTCTATCTGTTAAGTCATATTGGGGTTTAGAATAAATAATAAATGATGATTGTTTTTCAAATACAAAACTATAGCCTTCTTTTTCTGATATATTTTCAATAATTTTTCTAACTCTTTCGACCAGTGGAGATACAAGTTCTTTCTCACGAAGCTGCATATCTTGCATGTATTTTTGTGTTATTTCTCGTCCCCGTAAAATTTCCATTTGAATATTTTCTTCCTCTTGCTTTTGCCCCTCTGGTTTTAAAGCAAATTTTTTTTGATTAAAAGTTTCTATCTTTTTTTTAATAGCATCCTCTAACTTCTTTATTTCTTCTTGCTTAACCTTGGCCTCTTTATCAAATTGGGTTTTTATCTTTTTTCCTTCTTTTGATTGCATGAGTATTTTATCAAGATCAATAAAACCAATATTCTCCGCAAAAGCCGCTCTTATAAAACAACTTAATAGAAAAAAAACACTGAAAACTTTCTTCATTGAGTCTCCTTCTTCTTCTGTCTTACCACTTATCACTTACCCCTTACCACTAAAACGGTGGGGCGATCAAAAATTGAAACACAGGGCTTGGCTCTCCAGCACGCCTTGCCAAGGGAAATCCCCATTCTAATCTTAATGGCCCCATAGGTGAAACCCATCTAATCCCAAATCCGACATCACCTCTCAATTCTCCCCAATCAAACCTAGTAAAAGCACTACCATAGTCAAAAAACAAAACTCCTTTGAGCTGAAGCTCTTTTAAAAGAGGGGCCTCCCATTCAAGATTAGCTAGCACCTGATGGTTACCCCCAACAACAATATCAGAGCCTGCATTATTTTTTTCTTTTGGGCCTAAGCTCAAAGGCCGAAACCCTCTCAAAGAATTAGGCCCACCCATAATAAAACGAACATAATTAGGTAATATTTGACCTCCATAAGGTTGAACAGTGGCTAGATCAAAACGGGTTCTTAAAACACTGGACCAAATAAATGGAAAATACCATTTTGTATCAAAGCTTCCCTTCCAAAATTTTTTGTCCCCTCCAACACCAGCAAATTGAAAGCTTAAATCATGATAAGATCCCTTAGAAGGAGCAAGCCTATTATCTCTCACGTCATATTCAAAACTTGAAGTAATACTACTAATAAGACCATCATTAACGGCCTTTGAAAGAGGGGGAGAATTGGCGGCAGGAATATCTACGCTCACATCATCTAGCGTGTAAATAAGACGCCCCACCCCATAATCCAAAAAAGAATGTCCAAAGAGAAGAGATCCCCCCTTATGGTTCTCTGTAAAATCAATAGGCTCTCTTTGTGACTTAAAAACATCAAAGCCTGTATTCCATAAACTGTCTAAAAGATAAGGCTCTCTAAAGCTAACATTAAAAAACTGACTCTTTCCACTCAACTGGGCCATAAAATCAACAAACTGACCAAAACCAAAGAGATTATTCTGGCTAATGGAAGACTGTAGGAAAAAAGAGGATGTAGTACTATAACCAGCACCGAAATTAAAACTTCCTGTATTTTTTTCTTTTACATTAAAATAAATGTCGAGAGCCTTAGAGTCACGACCCTCTTTTTTTTGAACATCGACTTCACTAAAATAACCTAAGTAGTTAAGGCGAGCTATACTTTCCTGAAGCTCGGTTTCATTATAGGTTTTACCTTCTTTAATTTTTAACTCTCGCCGAATGACCTTGTCGCGAGTTTTAACATTTCCAAGCATATAAAATTTTCCAAAACGAACCTTCTCTCCCTTCTCAAATTGAAAAATGACATCTACATCTTTTTTCTGCTCATTGATGTTGGTCCCAGGAATAACATTTGCATAGGCATACCCTTGATCTTTATAAAGATTTGACATCCTTAAAATTTCTTGTCGCACAAGGTCATGATTATAAACCTTGCCCTTTTCTATAACACTGGCCATCAAAAGCTCTTTTTGAGGAAAAACAAGTTCACCCGCTACCTGAACACTGCCAAACTTATATTGCTCTCCTTCATCGATGATAACTGTTAAATAAATCCATTTTTTATCCGGAGTAATAGAAACTTGAGGTGGGCGGATTTTAACGTTAACATAACCATGACTTAAGTAAAAATAAGCAAGGCCCTGCTCTACATCTCTTTGAAAAACCTCTTCTTGATAAACACCACTTTTGGTTATCCATGACCATATATCTTTTTCTTTTGTGAACATGATTTTTTTGAGTTCTTTATCGCTAAATTTTTTGTTGCCAATAAAAGTCATTTTTTTAATCTGAACCTTATCAAATTCAGAAATATAAAAATAAACATCCACCTCATTTCTTT
>CAYJUJ010000009.1:12404-17176 GCA_964373325.1 uncultured bacterium | reverse complement strand
TATTAGAATGACTTGTCACGGCTGCTAAAAAGTACTGATAATCATGTTCAGAAAAAATATGAGGACTTTCTTTTACTAAAGCATGAACAATCCTCCATGTTGAAAAAAAAATGGGTTGTTTTCGAAGAAGCCCCAATTTCCAATAGAACTTAAACAAACGACTTGTAAGTCCTCGAAAACGAAAATTTTTTTGGTAGATTTTCAAATATTGGAGTCTCTGATACTGAACCCAACCTTTATGATCTACTACATAATTAACAACCATTGAATAACCTATTTATAATTTTAGTTGGAATTTTCTTTATATTTCTAAACTTTTTAGAGAGTTCTTCCTTCTTAACCCTTTTAAGAAGATTGTCAGGGTCAAGATCTAAAGCAATAACATCTTTATAAAGCTTATCACGCTGATCTCCAAAATAATGTTGTGCTGTCTCATATCCTGTAAACATACCCGATGGCGTATCTGCTACTTGAAAAGAAACAAGAGGTACTGAAACAGTATCATGGTGTAAATCTAAATATTTAATATTATTTTTATCAGAAATGGGTTGTAAACCCATCTCCGCATAAACCAGGGACAGTAATGCTTCTGTCATAAGCATTTCACGAGGGGGCAATGCTCGAATCATCTCCACCCATCGCTTTAAAACTTTTGGAAAAACGTCTTTTGGAAGCATAAATAAGCCACAATTAAGATGAAAATTAGGATAAACGGAAAGCCCTTTTATTTTTTTATATTCGGTCATCATATGCAGTCCAAGGCGACTTCTTGGAATTTTTTGCATATTAAAATCAGCGGGATTTAACGATGTTATTTTATGTACCCATGCTTTTGCCTTAAAACGATCAAATAAAGATTTGGGATCTTTTTTCCAAAGGATATCAGCATCACAAATAACAACATCTCGATCTCTATTTTTAATTTGGTATTGCTCTAACGCAAAGGGGCGAAAGGTCCACATCCCATAGCCATGCCGCTCTGTTGGTACAACAGTACAGGAAATACCTTTAAGATGTTTTTCTATAAAATCTTTTTCCCAAGGAGCATTGACAAGAATTTCAATTGGCCCATAGTCAAAACGCTGGAGCGATCTCACAGACCAAACGCAATAAATAAGATGAATCATCCCAGAACAGCAATAAATGATAACAGGATTCATAAGTTTTCTCGACGAAGTGAGTGCGAAAGGAATCCCTTAACTCCTTGTAAAGAGCTACCCCATCTCTCTTTTAAAGAAAAGGCCCTCCTTAAAGATGTTGAAAAATTAACCTTTACACATGCCATTCCCTTTTTAAAATGATCAAATTGTAAAATGTCTTGTATAGCGTCTCCAAAATACCACTTCCAATTTTCTAAGCAAGTTTGTTCCAGGTTTCTTTTAGCATCATCTAAAACAATCAGAGCCTGCCTAGATAAATAAGGATAAATTTTATAAAGTACCGCTTCTCTACTTTTATAAAAACCTGGTGGACCATCTACAAGCACAAGGTCAAAAGGACCATTTTTAATCAAAAAGTTGTTAGGGACTTTGTAAAAGTAAAATAATTTCCCCCCTTCATAGGTCAAACCCAATGGAAAATGATGGAAATGAACTAAATGACTTTGAGATCTTTTTTTAAGTGTTGCCTTCGTTTGATCTTGAAAACTCTTGATATGATCAATAGAAAAAACCTCTCTAACATGCTGTTTTGAAACCTCATCGGCTAATATGAGTGTAGAAAGCCCCGTTCCAATTTCTAAAACTTTGGCTGGACGATATGTTTCACAAAATTTTCCAACAAATTGGCATAAATCGCTTTCAACGCTCCATCCTCCAAAAGAAGGATTTTCCAAAAAACTAAGGTCATATTTTTCTAAAACTTCCCTTTTTGCTAACGTTTTCAAATCTAAATTCATTATTTTATTTCTGTGAGCGCAATATCATGACGTTTATTTTTAAAAACTGGAAATACCTTTGCTAGCTTTTTTCGAACGGGAAATAAAACCCTTGATAATCCCCCTCGCCTTTTCCTTGAGTGGTGATCTAAGAAAAAGAAAGCCCGCTCCTTTGTTCCATAGAGATAACTAGAAATACTGTTTTCTAGGCAATCAATACCCTCTTTTTTCAACTGAGCAACATACAATGGAATAGAAATACTTCGATTTCTCTTCCACGGATCTGGAGTTGGATTATCTTGTGGATACTTAAGGCTTTTCCCGAAAAGAAGTTCTCCAATCCGATCTCGAACATCTCCCACTTGATCTACAAAATAGGGATCAAAACGATAAAATAACTGCTCCAGGAACTGGGGCGATTGATAAGGACTTACTACCGGTATATTTAAAAAATTTTTAAATACTTGATGCAAAACACCCATGGCCATACCCACATGAAGATCATGAACAGCGTAATAATCCCGATCACCATGATTATTATTACTTTTAAATGTGCCATCGCCACTCGTGCCCATCCAGAAAATAACTCGCCCTTGATATTCTTGTACTAAATCATATAGAACTCGCATCCATCTAAAATGGGCTACATCAAACATACAATCACTCGCCATGATTTCTTCTAATAAAAAAGTATTATCCGTTGCATTAGAAACAGATACAAATCTTTCAAGTGAAATTTTATTGTCTTCAATGAACTTTTTATTCAATGGCGCATTAGGTTCGCCAGAGAGCACTATCCATTTTTCATTTCTCTTTGCCAAAATAATATTTTGACTGTCTTTCCCCCCCATAGAAACTACATGAACCCATCCAGGATATTTCTGTTCTATCTCGGTCACATATTCTTGAATTAACTTAGTCCCAAGCTTAATAATTTCTTCTGCATTGTTAAGTTCAAGTGAACTGCGCCTAAAAACTGTTCGAACTCTTTTAATTTCTTGATCAAGAGTTAAAAAAGTAGGACGATAAAAATGGGTGGTTTGAAACCTGGGATTTCGTATAAATTTTTTTTTGTAATGAATGAGGGCATAAACTGAAGTACTCACTCTATATCCATCTTCTTCTTTCAAAAAATACATAGGATAAAGATAATTGGAAGCCTTAATTTCACGAGCTTTATAAATGCCATTTGGCATCATAAAAAGTTCGTAGTTCGTCAAAAAATCAAAAGTTTTCTCAACAACAGGAAAATGAAGCTTCATATTTTTAACCTTTTTGTATATCGAGATTTGCCCGAAAAAAAGATTTTATATGACCAAAGGGTTTATTGAGAAGATCATAAATCATTGCTAAAAGTGCTAATGCTAGGCTGGTTGATCCCGTTCTTAAAGCCCAATAGGTTCTTTTTTTTTGTGCCTTCTGCTGCCTTGAGGGAGATCCATCCACTTTTTTAAAGGCTACTAAATTATGATCAACAACAATGGCATCCTGATAAGAGTCATGGGTAAAAACATATTGCTTCAAAGCTGATTGAACACCTACAAGATACCAATCATGAAAGGCAATCATGCCTTGGGATACCAAAAATGGACTCCACGACAAAAAATCAGCTTGAACATGTTCAAACTCATGGTTTCCATCAATCCATAAAAAGAAAATACCTTCTGATAGCTTCCATTTTTTAGAAGCGGTTGAAGCATAGTCTGAAATCATTGTAAGACTTTGATCAAGTCCAAGTTTTTTCATGTTTGTTAAAAACTCATTTTGGAGGGCAGCATTCTCAAAAAAGGGGTCAACACAATAAAGAGAAAACTTCTGATAGGGATTGTGTTGCAAGCCCAAACCAATAGCTGCGGTCGAACGTCCCTTAAAACTTCCAATTTCAACAACCGCACGACCCTTCGGTTGATCTACCCCTCGCCCCTCTCCCTTCAAAGATTTGGCCGTCTGATATAGGAAAAAAGCCTCTAAGCAACTTAAATATCCTTCAATTGCATCGATTTTAGACCAGCATTTTTCTCTAAAAACTTGGTAGTCCAGAGGATCAAATGTCCAACCCAAGCTCAAATTTTTTAAACTTTTCCTCTGCATTTCACCCTTCTTTTCTAGCTACAACTCTAAAAATAGCAGCTTCCCTTTCCTTAAAACGCCTGGGGGTTATATAATCAATCAGTATCATCACCAAATTAAGGGGTATTGCCAAGCCCCAGAAAAGAATATTTCCTATAGGAAAAAAAAGCTCTTTTTTAACTTTTGTTCTAAAAAGTCGCCCTTGAATGGCATTGAGTTTGCGAGTTCCCTCCCACAAAAGATGTATATAAATCATAAAAGCATAAGAAGGCGCCCCCATCATAACACTAGTCTCAACAACTTGGAATTTGGCTCCAACAACCCTAGAAAGTCCGCTCAGAGTCCAACGAGAATAGTCTTCGGGTGTTGGATGATAAGGCCACATTCCGTGTGTTGAGAGCCACAGCATTCCCCCTGGTTTTAGAACTCTTCTTGCCTCCTCTAAATAAAGATCAACATTTGAAACATGTTCCAAAACTTGGAGAGATAAAACCACATCTACAGAGTGAGATGGGTGATGAAGATATCCTTCTTTATCAATTTTAATATCAATACCATGTTGGTCATTACCGGAAATTAAATCAGCCATCAAAAATTGATGGGCTTGTCTTAAAAAAAAAGCCTTATAAGGAGATTCTCGAGAGCCAAAATCTATGACAATAGCTTTTCCATTTTGAGATAGGTACTTCTCAATCAGAAATTTTAGATCATTACAGCGTAAACGAGTAATCCAATATTCAGGATCATAAATTCTAGGATTTAAAAAAAGATTCCTTTTCATATCTCAATAAAAAAATGTTTTTTAAGTATAGAAGCGCTCTTTTCT
>CAYJUJ010000009.1:0-12394 GCA_964373325.1 uncultured bacterium | reverse complement strand
ACTCTTTTCTGGTTGAATCAGTCTAAACTTTTTATTTCCCCTCAACAAATAATTTTTCCAAACTTCAAAGTGATGGCTATCCAACTGTGCACACCTTTGAATAGGTATGTTTTCCTCACATAAAGTTCTATAGGCTGTACGTGCTTCTTTCATGTTTCGAGCATAAAAACAAAAAAATGCATGATTTGACTGATTACGTGTATATCCAAATCTTTCTTCTAAATTGAATTTTCTAAACAAAGGAGATAGCTTTTCTTTAATCTTTCTATAGTTTTTTTTAAGAATTTTTTTAATTTTTTCTATTTTTCTAAGTTGAGCAATAAGAACTGCCGCTTGAAGTTCACTCATCCTATAATTAAGACCAAAAGATTTAATGGTACGAACTCCTTGTGGATCTCCTTTGCCTCCAGAACGAAGCATCCCCAAATCATGAAAAGAACAAGCCCTTTTATAAATTTCCAAGTTATTTGTTAATAAAACCCCACCCTCTCCTGCTGTAATGAGTTTATTATATTGGAAAGACAAGATGGATACATCTCCCATAGCCCCAACCGGAAGTCCACCAACAACCCCACCAATGCACTGAGCTCCATCTTCAATAACTTTAATACCTTTGGAATGGGCTATTTTATAAATTTTTTCAAGATCACATGGAACTCCCCTCATATGGACAGCAACTATAGCCTTGGTTTTTGGCGTCATATTTTTCTCCAAAAAAGAAACATCTAAATTAAGACTGTCATCCACTGGCAGAATAACAGGAATAGCATTCAGCGCTAAAATACTCATAAGATTAGCACTCCAGGCATAAGAAGGAACAATCACTTCATCACCAGGGCGCACACCTACAGAAAACAAAGCTGTATGAAGAGCGGCTGTTCCTGAAGAAAGTGCTAATGCAAATTGTCGCTTAAAAGTTTTACAACAAAGATTTTCTAACTTTTCAGTTCTTTTAAGAAGATTAAGGCCGTAAAATCGGTAAGGTGATCTGGCATTAAGAACTTGAATAACTTCATTTAGTTCTTCTTTCCCTATAAACCTAGCCCCTGGAAAACCACCAAAAAAATCATTTTTCATTGTTATTGTTAAAGAGAGGTCGCATACTTTTGAAGTACATGATCTTTTAGCATGTCTAATTGCTTAAAATAATCATTTTCTTCAGTTCCCAAGGGGGTTTTAAAATAAGAGGCAAGTTGTGTTAAAATACCAGATTCTCCTTTATCTGAGAAAAAATGAACCCACCGTATCAAATCAAAAACCAAGGGAGCTGCTAGAATAGAATCATCTCCCAACCAATCAACTTTCATTTGCATAGGAACATCAAACCAACCTGTAAAATCAATATTATCCCACGCTTCTTTTGAGTCTCCACGAGGCTTGTAATAGTGAATATGAACTTGATGATCGAAATCCTTGTAACCCATAATTTTATCTAAAACGGCACTCTTACTATCGATCTTAGTTGCACGATGTTCTGGATCCTGTAGTACTTGCCCATCTCGATTACCCAAAATATTTGTGCTATACCAACCTGTTAATTTTAAGGCTCTGTGTTTCAAGAGTGGAGCAATCGCAGTTTTATAAAGTGTTTGACCTGTTTTACCATCTTTTCCAGTCAATGTTACTTTTTTTGCTTTTGCAAACTCAACAAGGGCTGGAATTTCTGCTGTCATAGACGGTGTAAAATTAACAAAATGGCAGCCATTTTTAATAGCCGTATAAGCATAAATCATTCCTGCTGTAATACTTTTATCATTATTTTTAATTCCTGTTTCAAAAAGACTTAATGAACTATGAACAGGATTGAGTTTTACTGATTTCTCTGTAGAAGCAAGATTAACAATAATCACTTTTTTAAGACCATGTTTTTGTCTAAAATCCAAGATATCATATTCAACACTTCGAATAAGTTCAGACAAATTTCTCTTTGTAAAAACAGTTGTTGCAAACTCAAGATCTCGCATACGGGGGTGAGTTGTTCCTTCTGTTAATATTTTTTCAATTGCTTCATCTGCCTCGACAAGAATAGCGGGATAAATATCGGTTTTATCTAACTCCCCAGCAATTTTTTGAACAATGTGTTTTGGAACTATATCATGCACCTCACATGATTTAGCATAAGAGTCGGAAACAATATCCCACCCTCCAAAAACAACTTGAGAAAAGTCAATAAGACCAAGATCTGTATAAATGGGCTCTACTTGGGAAGGAAGTCTAAAGGTAAACTCAAAACTAAGGCGACTAGCCGCTTGGGCTGCCATAACTGTGGTTGCCACAGCCCCTTTTGAACCGATAATAAGAACACCTATGTTGAGTTTATTATTTATCATATGTTAAATAATGCCATGATCATACTCTCAGTCACCCTCAAAAGTACTCGCTTATATTGAACTTTGTCAAAGAGAAACAACAGCGTTTCCGGTGTAAAATAAAGTAGATGCCCTACTTGAATACACCTGTTGGCATGAGGCCTAAAATAAGGAACTTGAACTAGAACAAAACCATTTTTAAGAAGTAAACTTTTTGTACTGTTTAAAAAATCAAGAGGATCTGCAACGTGCTCTAAGATATGAGATAAAATAACTAATCCTGCTTTATTGTTTTCAATTTCATGAATATTACCTAATTTAAGATTCAATCCTAAGCTAACTCCATAGGAAATAGCAAAAGGATCCATATCACAACCCAAAACATCATACCCACATTGCTCAAAAAAACTAAGAGTCCCTCCATAACTGCAACCAACCTCAATAACAGAAGGGTGTGGTAATTTTATATTAGTACTTTCGACAAACTCCAGAAATCCCTTTCCTCTTCTTTTTCCCCTGTCAAATAAGCTCTCACAATGTTTTTGTTGTTGCGTTTTACTCATAAAGTGAGTCCTATAATATCGTTCATAGAAAACACTAAGAGATGCATCTGCCATTTTCGGACTTTGAACAATAAACTGGCAATTTCCGCATTGTTTAAGAATCACAGGAAGTCCTAAGTGTCTATATTTTTGACAAGGTTGAAATTGACTTGAGTGACAAAGAGGGCAAAAAGAAAAATCCTCATAAGAAAACTTTCCTCTTTTATAAGCTGAAAAGAGGCTTCCAACTCTTAAAAGATGATCAAATTTATTCAACAACATTCCAGCCCACACACTCATCATTATCATTAGGTTGAAAAAAGGGATAAATATCTTTCAGTTTAGCTGCCAGCCAATATTTATTATATTTTTTCCCATATACACACTCATAAATATAACCTTGATGATTTTTTCTACTCCTAGAAGGATTATTTTGAACTTCAGGTAACTCACCAACAGAATGATAACTGACTTTCCTAAACATGACACTTCCAGAACACCAGCCATTAAGCTCACCACTTTGAGAAGGGAGCCACGTCCAAAACTCATCCCCTCCACTTGTTTTTCGAAGCGGCCCTATCAACCTATGAGGTTTCCACCAGTTATTTTGATTTTTGAGTCTTATGATTCCAATTTCTGGAAATTCCGAAAACACATCCAAGCACTTATCAATAAAAGGCTGATCAAAATCTAAAACAAAGTCATCTTCTAATAGAAGAATATATTCTCCATCAACTGATTGATATGCCTTTTTAAGAGCCACCACCAACCCTAAATTATTTGGATATGCAACAATACGATCAAAAAAATTCATGCCTTTGGCTTGATTCAGCAGCTCTTCTCCTGAACCATTATCAACTAGAATTTTTTCTATATTTTGATAATGTTCTATTTTCTCGAAATAAGCCTTCATACTCTCAACAAGTCTCTTCAAAGTTGGCCATCTTCGACATGAAAGAATCATAAGACTGACCTTTCCTCTAGAAAAAGGATAATATTTATGGCCCTGCTGAACTTGATCTAAACACCATGCTTTTCTCTTTTTGACTTCTCTCTCGAGATATTCACTACCGACTAAGCGCGCATGTCCAAACGTTGGAGGTTTTGTCTGCTTTTGATATTTCCATTGAGGATGAGGTGGCCTTTTAAAGCGGTTTAAAAAATACTCAAGCATTGGCGCTCTCTTTAATAAAATCAACCCAATTTTGAGTTCGGATACGCCAGCTCCATTTCTTCTCTACCTCACATCTATTATTAATTCCCATTTCAATCAGTTGATTTCTATTGCGATGAAGTTGCTCTAATTTTGAAACAATATCGTCTAAGTCTCTTTTAACAAACAATCCATTATAACCATCAATAATCAATTCCTCACATCCGCTAATTTTTGTAGAAACAACAGGTCTACCACAAGCAGAAGCTTCTAAAACACTTAATGAAAAACCTTCTGATAAGGAAGCACAAAGATAGATATCCATTTGGTTATAAAAATGGGGCATTTCTTCCAGGGGAACATAATTTTCTTCATACAAAATTGCCACCTTTAATTTAATCCATTGATATCTCTCCAATGGCTCAACATAAGTACTCACCCCCTTTCGCCAATCATGCTTCCTATTGGTACTAACACCCACTACAACAAAATCTTTACTTTTTCCTAAAGGTTCCTTTCCTGCAAAGAGGCTATCATCTACGCCGTTAGGAGTATAACGACACTTCTTGAGTTCCGCTTCAACAAATAATTTTGTTAATCTTTGACTCACCGCATTGACCCCTCGAAAACGATCTAAACTTTCAACTAACTCTTGTGGGGGAAGAACATTTCTTTCAGGTGTTGTTAATCGGTTATCCCAAGCATGATGAGAATGGATGCCCGTTAAAATTCTCTCATTATCAAGAAATGAAAATCTTTTCTTAAATTTTTTTTTGCGTGAAATAAGACTCCGAGATTCTTCCAAAATAAGCTGCCATCCTAAAAAAAACAATAAATCATACTTTTTTGATAGTGTTGTCAGGGATAATTCGTTGTGTTTTAAATAAAATATATCTAAAAAAACATCTTTATTGGTATTATGCTTCACTAAAGATCTGGCAATAGAATCATAAGCCCAATTTTTACGATCACACACTAATAATACTTTTAACATTTGGTGCCTATGACCACAGGTTTGGGATAATGATCAGAATCAAAAACTTGAATATCTTTAAAACCATGATTTTGAAGAAGGCTTTTCATACCCCCCACTGAAGCTGTTTCAGTTCCTATTCGTCTCGCATATTTTTCTGAATGAAAACGTTTTAAATTACCTTGCAATACGACTGTATTTGTTAACTGCGCTATCTGTTCCATAACAAAAGGGATTCTCTCTTGGAAATGATAAACAACACAAAACATGCAAACAAAGTCAAAAGCACCCAAAGAGGAAAAAGATTCAGAACGAACATCCTTTCTAAGATATGTGATATTACTAAAATCAATATTAAGGTGTCGTGAATAATAATCTTTCACAAAAAGAGCCTGGCTAACATTGATATCAACTCCAATTACTTCTTTGGCTCCACCCTTGGCCATTTGAAGATCATAAATACCTGCATTACATCCAATATCGAGAATTCTTTTATCTTTAACTTGAGGAAGATACTGTTTAAGATAATTATCCCAGTTTTTAAAACCGCTTGTCTTATCCCTTCTTAGATCTTTCCTCACCTGGATGCCATCAAAATTAAAATGATAGTACCATTTGCCCAAGCTTTCGATCTTATTTTTTAATTCCTTGTCTACTCTTCTAAAAAACATTGCTTTGCCCGTACAATCTTCTCAGTGTTTAGAAAGTGATAGTAATCACCTCTAAAACTTAACAGATCCCTTCTTACAAATTCTGTGAATATCACTTCACCTTCAAATTTTCCATTAATAAAAGCTTTTTTTTTCTTAAACCTCTCATAGACTTCTTTCCTTTTTTCAACCTCTCTACCAATGATCCACAACAAAAAATGAGGAGCAAATATTTCTTTAACAAGTATTTTTTTTACACCTAAAAATTTTAAAATACCAACTCTATGTGAACCATCAAGTCGAGCACCATTTTGAGTGACAATAACAGGACCAACACTTTCTCCTTTTTTAACTCTTTCATAGTAGTTTAAAAAATACTGCATTTTTTTGATTGTAGCATCTCTATCCCTCAAAGAATAAAAGGAATAAAAAGTTCCACTTCTAAAATAAAGACTGCGTAAGATATCTTGCCCCTTTTCATAATCTTCTAGTAAGCTTATATGTTTTTTACAATCATACGCCAGGCCATCTACTTCTCTTTCTACAAGTCTATATCTACCCGTCTTTAAAAGTAAGTTCTTAGCAACAGAGTTATTAATACCAATATATTTTTGAGTCTGAAACATTTTACCAAACTTTTAAATATTTAATTTGCGCTTCACATACAATAACTGAACTTTTAATTTATTAAAATAAGAAAACCTAATGGCAGGGGAAAATAAAGTTGATAAGAGAAAAAAAGGAAGAGAAAAGTAAACGTTAGTAAGACCTTTTATTTTTTTTCCAAAATTGATAAGCTTAAATCCTAAGTAGTAAAATTTTTTCTCAAGACGCCCAATAAAGATTGTCGTTTTAGAAAAATCAAAAGAATCAAACTGATCTTTCTTTATTAATTCATTAATAAGCATTGTCAGTTTACGTTGAATTAGAGATTTTTTGAAGTTTTCAGTATTGAGCCTATAGTACAAAAGTACCTTATCAACGTTAGATACTTTAAAGCCTTTTTTATGGAGCCGAATAATAAAATCATAGTCTTGCACATAAGGAAGCTCTCTATATCCATGAAGAACCTCTAAAATCCTTTTTCTAAAGAAAAAAGTAGGGTGGTAAACAACAGTATCATATTTGACAACTTTAGAAATAAACTCTGGATCTGTATAAACAGAATTTTCTCCACGATTTTTATTTTTATCATCAATATAGATAACCTTACTTCCAACAAGATCAATATCTTGATTTTGTTCCAAGTATTGTTTTTGTAATTCTAGGCGCTCAGTCAATGCAACATCATCTGCATCCATCCTTGCAATATATTCTCCTTGCGCAAGTTTTAATGCTCTGTTGAGAGACCTGGCTAAACCTTGATTTCCATTATTTCTGATAAGTTTTATCCTTCTATCCACTTCTAAATAACGCTTCATTATTTCCTCGCTACTATCAGAAGAATAATCATTAACTATAAGAAATTCAAAATCTTTAAAACTTTGGTTTAAAATACTTTCAATGCTTTCTTTTAAAAATGCCCCCCCATTGTAAACACTCATAACCACTGATATTTTAGGATTTTTAATAAAATCCTCTCGGGCCAGTGTAGAAAATACGCCTAAATGATCTTCTAAATTGTGCGTGAATATCATGCTTGGCTTATTCAAATTGAATTGAGGCTAAAAAGCAAGAATCATTTAAGGGTTAAGTGGTAAGGGGCCACTTATCACTTACCACTTTTTAAGATTTCGTAAATTTTTTCAAGTAGTTGGTGGATTTCTTCTAATTTGGCGGCTGTTTGTTTATTGCCATCTTCTATAGCCACAGCAATGCGTTGGGTAAGCTCAGTTTGTATATTCTCTAGCATTCGTTTGAGCTCTGCTCTGTCTAATTGAGCCGTTTTAAGCTCTTCTCCTAAAGCCTGTATGAGTTCCGCTAACTTTTGATCTTGCGCTTCCAAAGTAGTTTGAAGTTTCGAAAGGCTTGCCAGGTTTTGAATAACAAATCTATCATACTCACGTCGAAACTCTTTAAACTCTTCTTTGGTAGAATTACTATTTTCCAATATAGTTGCAATATTTTGAGAAGCTACTTCTTTTGTTTGATCTATTTTTTCAATAAAGCGTCGAACGAGCTCTCCATATTTTTCTTGATATTTTTTATGTAAAGTTTGCATAGCTTCATCTGAATTTTCAACGGTTTCCTTCTTAATGGCTTCAAGAGTTTTATCCATTTCCGCTTGATATTCATCTCCAATTTTCTGTATTTCTTTGCCTAACTCTACAGAGGTGGTGCCCAATAATCTCTCTACTTCTTCTGAGGTTTTTGGAAAGTTTCTATTAAGATCCGATGCCATTTTTTGTTGAGAAATAGAAAGCCCTAAAATGCCGTCCCTCAAAAGATCATCAATAAATTTCTGTTGCTTTTCTTTCATTTTTTCAATCATTTCTTCAATGATTTGTCTTTTATTAAGCTCTTCTCCCTCATCACTGTCATCAAAAAGAAAAGCGCTTCCTTCAATAGCCGGTAATAGAATTTTTTTCGTTTTAAAAGCTTCATTCATCTGCTCCCTGGCTGCATCTAAACGTGGTAATAAATCAAGATTTTTAAATGGATTAGCACCAAGACTTGACTGCTGCTCTTCCAAAAAATGCCCTAAAAGAGGATATTGAAGAAGAGGCACATAAAAAGGCTTTTTCTCTGTTCGTGGTACTTGCCCCACATCTCCCAAAGAAACATCTGAAACTTGAAATCCAAACTCTTTTGCTTTTTCAACTACTTTATTTTCATCTTTTTTTATTTCTAACAAAAATTCAGAAATTTTTTTATACCGAGTTTCAATAAGCTGGGGTTGTCTATGAAGATAATGAGGAAAAAGCATGTGATAAAGGCTTTTATATACAACCCTTTCTAAGTTTGGCTCAATAATAGGATAGAGAAAAGAAAACTCCACAATCCAATAATTGCTTAAAATGGAGACATTAATGTCCTGAAGTAGCATTTTTTTCTCTGCGTATGATTCTGCCTTTTTACCAAGCCGCAGCCAAATCACATGTTGAAGAATTTCATTTGTGACATAAGTCATCTTAAAATAGAGAACATTAGTGAGAAGTTCGATGTATAGATTTCGCCCCTTTGTCATGGGGGCTGTCATAGCAGCATTACTGGCATAAAAGAGAGACAGAAAATAATTATTGAGATTCCCATTCACGAGCTCATTATCCACTTGCAGAAATTCTGGCATTCCATGATTTTTCCATTCTTCAAAGAAATTTTTATTTTCTTCCGGATGACAGATGGGACAAGCCTTTGTTAAATCATGGGTTTTATCTTGAGAAGATTTATAGGTCCCCCCAACGTTATCTTCAGAAATAAAATCTTTATACTTCCACCACAATGTTTTAAAAGCCATCATGGTCAAAAAATCACCCACAACGGATTGAGATGGGGGCACTAAAACACTTAAAGCGAAAACTGTAATAAGACTACCCTTAATGATAATGAGCCCCTCAATAGCTGTAATAACTGGCCCCCCATGAGCCAATTTCGAAGTCAAATTACAAGTTCCAACCCATGTATCTCCAAAAAACTTTCCAAAACGAGCCGCTCCAATCGCATACTGCTGCTCAATAGGAGGCTGCAATCCTTGAAGTCTTAACCTAGAATTTTGAAATGCTTCTATAAACCTTACTTTTTTCACTTGTGGTACTTCTTGCAAATAAAATATTTCAGATAAAAGTCGCTCCTGTGCTGTTTCTAAATCAGAAATTTTCTTTTTAAGATTTATTAATTGTGCCCGAAGTGTTTTACCTTGAGGACGCCTCATTTCCCATCGTCGAAGTCGAGTTCTTAACTTATCTAATCGTCCATCCCGTGAAAGACTTCCGTATTTTAACTTCATTGCCTCTAAGATGGAGCTCCTTTCCAACGCGGTTAGAAACCGCTCTCCCGCTCGAAGCCCTTTTGAAACTTGAAGCACATCAGAAACCAAATCTCCAGTCACACGCCTTGCCTGTCTTAAAATCGCCTCTCGCCCTTCTCTCCCTACTTTAAGAACGAGCGCTTCTTCAGCGTTTAAGAGTTTAAAAACTGATTCAATCTCTACATGACGAAAACAAGGGGTGGCTACCCTCGTAAAACCTTGTCTTACTCGTCTCAGTTGTTCTGCTGCATCCTGAAATTGAGTTTTAAGAAGTGGAGGTAGTTCGGCAAACTCTTCTGATTTATAAACTTTTACAAGTTGCTCTTCTAAATCACCTCTAAACAAAGCTTCAGCTAATTTAATACTTCTTACATTAAGACCATGCGCAAACTCTTCTGCTGTAATGGGCTTAACGAGCCTTCCCGTATCATCAAAAAAAGTTGAGAAGCGTGAAACATCCCATCTTTTAAGTAAGTAAAAAACCTTTTCGTGAATGCGCGGTAGGTCATCAATAAGTTCGGTAGGACCAGCAAACACAATCGATTGAAAAAAAATAAAAGAAGAAAAAAATAAAAAAAATAAGGGGTGGCCTTTCTTCACAGGCCATTCGTTTACCATCACAAAATATAGCTGGCAATGGAATTTAGAATAAAAAAGTGCTATATGTTTAATCTTGCTCAAGTAGAGAAAAAAAATGAATATTAGAAACATAGCTATTATTGCCCACGTTGACCATGGAAAAACAACCCTGGTTGATGCACTGTTGCGTCAATCAAAAACCAAACTCAATAAAGAAACTGTTAATACCTCCTGCATTATGGATAGCAATGAATTAGAGCGGGAGCGTGGGATTACTATTTTTTCAAAAAATGCATCTATTGAATGGGAAGGTACTAAAATTAATATTATTGATACCCCAGGTCACGTTGACTTTGGAGGAGAGGTAGAAAGAGTTTTATCAATGGCAGATGGCTGCCTTTTGCTAGTGGATGCAAAAGAAGGCCCCATGCCTCAAACAAGATCCGTTCTCAAACAAGCACTTGCAACAAAATTAAAAATCATTGTTGTTATTAACAAAATTGATAAAGCCGATGCAAGACCAGAAGTGGTGCTAAATAAGATTTTTGATTTGTTCATTGAACTAGGTGCTGATGATGAATCAGCTTATTTCCCTGTTATCTATGCAAGTTCAAAACTTGCAAAAGCTGCTTTGACACCTGATTTAAAGAGTATGGTCGATATCTGTCCTATTTTTAATGTCATCTTGACTCATATTCCTCCACCGTCTGGAGATAAAAACAACCCCTTACAGATGCGAGTCACAATGATTTCTGCTGATAATTTTAAAGGCCGAATAGCCACCGGACGAATTTATCAGGGAACGCTTAAGTCAGGTCAAAAGGTCATGCATATTTCTAGATCGGGGCAGACAAAAATATACAATTTATCATCGCTTATGACTTTTAGGGGTTTAGAGCGGACCGAGGTCAACGAAGCTTCTGCTGGAGACATTGTGGCAGTTGCGGGAATTCCAGACATCACTATTGGAGAAACAATTGCTGATATTGATAAGGGAGTAGCACTCCCACTTTTAGGTATCGAAGAACCAACCCTTCGTATGACATTTAGCGTAAATCTCTCACCCTTTACTGGTCAGGAAGGAGAATTTAAAACCTCACGCCAAATAAGGGCTAGACTCTATAAGGAATTGGAAAAAGATATTGCTTTGCGAGTTGAAGATTTTCCAGATGGTACTTGGGTTGTTTCTGGAAGAGGAGAACTTCATTTATCTATCTTTATTGAGCGTATGAGGCGGGAGGGATATGAATTTGAAGTATCCAGGCCTCAAGTTATTACAAAAACCATTAATGGAAAAACCTATGCGCCTTTCGAAAAAGTTTTTATCGAAGTTCCTGAAGCCTATTCCGGTGTGATTATGCAAAAAATGGGAATGCGTCATGCAGAAATGGTTCATATGCGTGTGGAAAATAAAACCGTATTTTATGAGTTTATTATATCAACCAGAGAGCTATTTGGTTTTCGATCAGAATTTCTGACAGATACCAAAGGACTTGGAATTATGAATACAAGTTTTCATCAGTACCAACCTGATGTTGGAACATTAAGAGATCGCGATCGAGGATCTCTCGTAGCTCATGAATCTGGAACAACAAATCTGTATGGACTTTTAAATGCCCAGCAGAGAGGTACATTATTTATAGGCCCAGACATGCCTGTATACAAAGGGCAGGTAGTCGGACAAAACTCGAGGGGAACTGATTTAAGAGTGAATGTGTGTAAAAAAAAGCATCTCTCTAATATGCGCTCTAAAGGAGAAGGTGGCCAAGAGCATTTTCAACCTCCTCTCGTCATGGATTTAGAAGATTGTTTAGAATATATTGATGATAGTGAAGTTGTAGAAGTAACTCCAAAAAACGTTCGCATGAGAAAAAAAGAGACAGTCTCTTAAAGAGACTGTCTCTTTTTTTATTAAATGTGGCATCGTGCTACTCTCCCATAGAGCTACCTCCATAGTACCATCGCCGCTGAAGGGCTTAACTTCCGAGTTCGGAATGGAATCGGGTGTGACCCCTTCGCCATGGACACCACAAGCCGTTGACGTTGCTTTTCTGACAACTGTGAAAAAGCTTTGAGATTCAAAAAAATTACTTCACCGAATTTTAAAAAAGAAGATAAGCCTCACGATCAATTAGTACTACTCGGCTCCACACATTACTGCGCTTCCACCTGTAGCCTATCAACGTCATAGTCTTTGACGGATCTTTAGGGAACACGAAGTTCCAGGGATATCTTATCTTGAGGATGGCTTCATGCTTAGATGCTTTCAGCATTTATCCTG
>CAYJUJ010000008.1:0-18302 GCA_964373325.1 uncultured bacterium | reverse complement strand
TCAATAGAATCAAGCCTTACAAAAACATCGGGGTCCTGTTTAAAAACATGAATAAAACCCTCAATAACACCCTCTCTTTGCATGGCATTTCTAGATAAATAGTGCTGGACTTCTTCTGCAAAAAATACTTTGTAAAGAGTTTTAACTGCTTCGCTTCTCTCTCGACTCTCTGAATGATTTAAAAGGTCATTCATAATATCCATCATCTCTAACACAAGCAGCACTCTCTCCTCCGATGTAAGCTGTAAATGTTGAACCTCAGTTCTATAAAAAGTTTCAATACCTTCTCTAAATACTTCTGTTTCTGTGGAGGATGCTTTTCGAAGAGCTACAAAATACTGACCTCGAAGTCCTTCCATAGTTCGACGGGTAGTATAACCTCTAAACAAAGAAGCCCTTGCAAGACTTAAAATTTCATCAGAAGTTGAAATAGTAAGAGGAGAAAGTTGTGCAGTTCCATCCATATCAATAAATTTATTAATAAGAGCAGAGGCTGTCTCAGGCCACTCACTTCTAACCCTTGGTGCTACAACCCCTTCACAACCTTGTGATGAGGCAACAACTTGAAGAGAAACGATAAAATCTCTAAAAATAGCTTCTTTGGGCACAGAAGAATAAACAACTCCTAAATATTTTTGACCACTAGCTTCGCTAAGTGTAGCTAAAGCTACTATCCCAATGGCTTTTTTTTGTTGAACAACACTGTAAAACGTAAAATGAGGATGAAAAGCGAATCTTGCCCATTCAGGAGGTGCAACATAATAAGCAAGAAGTCTGGGTAACGGCCTAAAATCTACAAATGAGGCCTGTCTTTGTGTCCTTAAAACGTCCTCTTGTGTAGCATCTAATTCTTGAGGAAAGGATCCCGATCTTTCTATGATACAAGTCACTACAGGCTCAGGCCATTTGTTGACACGAGCCGCTACAAACATTGTGTGGTAAAACCTACCCAATGCTTTAGCTTCTTGGATCACATCATGAGAAAGAAGTGCCCCTTGAAATTCATCCGCTACTAAAAAAGAAGCTTGTCCCACTTTAAAAAGCCATGATTCATAATCTCTCTGAACAACACCTCGTTCATGATACCCTTCACGCAATGCTAACGAAACAGCCTGAAGAACAACTCCTTTATGAGTTGTGTTTTTGAGTTCTCTTAAGATACCATCCACATTTTTAACGGGTACTAAGCGTGTTGTGAGTTCTCTTCTAGCCGCTCTTCTCTGCACACTACCCATAGCTTTATACTGAGGAGATAGGGTTAATTTATAATGCAAAAAAACTTTCTTTAAAAAATGAGCTCTTTTAGCAGCATCAGCTAAATCACCTATTTTTGAAATAAAAGTAAAATCAAGAACTTCCTGTGCACCTTTTTGTATCTCTAAAATCTCTTGAGCTACATGATCCTGACTAGCAACCTCAGTTGTTGTAGAGCTAGGCCAGAAAGGTGTAGCCACCATTTCCTCAACAGTAAAACTCTTACCCATAACATAGCTTTTAATAGCAGTAATATCCTGTATAAACTGCTCGTAAGAATATTCTGCCTCTAAACCAAAAAAACGGCGTTCTCTTAGAACATAAAGGTAGTACAGTTTAATTTCTACATCCTTATTTAAATCTGGCGACCATAAATCTAAATTTTCTATGAGTTCATGGGTGTTTCGAGGAGGTGCAGCTAAATCATCAGCAAAAAGAAACAAACTTTGAAAGGCTAAGATAAATAAGATAAAAATGAAAAATTTTAAATAGCTAAGTTTCATATAAGATCATCTAAACTATTCATATTCTTCTTCCACATATCATTTAAATCCTTCACTGCAAAAGGATCCTTAATGCCATCCTCTAAATTCACAATACTTTTTTCTACTTCCTCCACACTTTTCCCTGCAGTTTCCATAAGCTCTCCACAGCCAGTCACAGAAAGCATCACAATAACAAATGCCAGCGCGCATGTTCCTCTGGTCATCCTCTTCACTCCCTTTCCTCTATATGATTTACTTCTAAAACAAGGCCCTTCTTTTGACTCCATAATCCTTTTTCAACTTTAAGCTCACCACTGACGATAAAACGCCTTATTTCATCTGAACCACAATATCTATAAAGATCAATTCCCTCATTCCCAGGTTGTCTTCTTAAATAAAGTATTCGCCCATCTCTTAAAATAAGTCTGTGAGTTCCTATGCGTCCAATATATTTTCCTTGATCTTCTAAAACTCCTTCTAAAGAAAGATTTTCTACAGTATCTATAATCGAGCCAACCTCAGCAGAACGATCAATAAATGGAATCAGTTTTCCCCATCCATCCCTCTCTAATCTCTCCAAAATAAGCTCTTTAAAATGGGGTTTTTCTGAAAAGAAACTACTCAAATAAAGAGAAGCAAAATCAAAACCAATTTCATACAAAGATAAAACAATGGCACTTCCTACATCAACAATATCTGATTGTGAATCCAATTTTTCTAAAATGTTTATTAGTGTTTGATCTAAAAGATAAGGTGGTAAAAAGTCTTCCAGTTCACAAAAAAGCGATGAAACAAATTGTGTACCTTCCCCCACATTTTTTTCTAAATCACTTGAATATTCTTCTGATATCCTTCCATCAATATAGTGGGTGTATTTTTGAGGAGGCCCTAAAAACCAATCTGGATTAAATGGTTTTAAATTTGAAAGTATCCTATTTCCACTTACAAGTGATGCTAGATAATCTGCGAAACCTTCCCGCACTGGTGTATTAAAACCTACCCCTAAATAGGGTTCAGTCACAACATGTCCATATTCGTGAAAAATGACTTCGGCTATTTTGGCTCCATCAAAGGCAGGAGCAGCAGTTAATAAAGCTGAATTTTTAAATAAATATTTATGAATAGGCGAATAAGACCAAAGACTTTCTCTAGGAATTCTTTTGGGGGTGTGAAACCAAATTTCAAGTGTACCACTCGCTGGGTCACGAACCGTTGCAGCATTGTTATATTGAGGATTATCAGAAAACTTTAAATACATGTGATATTCACATGTCATGCCCACTCGAACAGTTATCTTAGGATGATTGAGTCCTCGAATATGAGCCCCAAACCTCTTTTCTAAATAATGCCGAGCCTCATGGAGATAATAAAATACATTTTCAGCATCTAAATTATGATCTGAAACACGAACCACTTGATCTCTAAACCAACCAGATTTATTAGGAACCATCTCCCAATCTTCGATATAATAAGCGTCTTTTGTTTTTACTTCTGGTTCTTGACTCAAATATTCTCCAGCACCTTGGACTACTTTGAATAACGAATCTTCTAGATAATCTTCATTTGGAAGTTCTATGAATGATTCTTTAATTTGATATGAGGTGCCATAGGGCTCAATGTGGCGAATTTTGTATTCGGATGCTGAGACTTGACTGAAAATAGTCATCCCAGCGAAGGCTGGAATCCAGAGAAACAACTCTCCCAATCGCTTGATCATAACAATAAAAAAAGAGGGTTTATGAAAACTAACTATTAACCGCTACAACAGCCACAGCAGCAGCTATAACAGCAATAATAAGAAAATGAGCTAGATTTTCACCAATTTCCACGCTAGCCCATTGATTTCCTGTTTGTCCTGAAAAAAATTGTTTTCCTTTTGCTGCCATAGTTTTTAGAGCTTCTAAGTCATAGCTTCCATCAGCTTTTGTGACCCTTTCTTGATTGACATCTTTAACAAAATCCCACAGTTTTGAAAAATCAAAATTCTCTGGGACCCAACTGTTTTCCAGTGCTATTTTTTCAAACTCTTCTTTTGTGACTTCATTTGCCTTGAGAGTATCTCCAAAAGCTTCAAGATATTGCTCTCTTTGAACATCGTTAAACTCTTTGCTTGCAAGAGAAATAGACACTCTCTTATAAGCCTTAACCACCGCCTTTTCTTTTGTGCTGAAATCAGCCGAGCCAAACGTAAGCTGAGGCAGTGCAAAAAGAACGACTAACATGCTTGATAAAAACTTCTGACCCATAAAACCTCCTTATTCTACTTCGTTATGTATGATTTCCACCAAGGCTCGTTTTTATACTATAGGATCTTTGAATTGCAACATGTTTTCTTTTGGGTTAGAATTTGGGGCATACAACTTATTTAACGAAAGGAGATCACTATGCAAGCACTTGTAAGTCTTGATGGTTTTATGTTCTTACTTCGCTGGGTACACTTTTTAGCAGGTGTTACCTGGATTGGTCTTTTGTATTATTTTAATTTTGTTCAAGGCAGCTTCTTTGCCGAAGCGGATGCTTCCACCAAGTCAAACTGCATTCAAAAATTAGTGCCTCGCGCCCTTTGGTGGTTTAGATGGAGTGCTATGTTTACCTTTATTTCAGGCCTTTTAATTATAGGATTGACCCTTCACCAATTAGGAGTAGGAGCCCTTACCTCTTCATGGGGAGCGCTTATACTAACTGGAGCTTTTTTAGCAACTGTCATGTGGGCTAATGTGTGGTTTGTTATTTGGCCTAGCCAAAAGGTTGTTATTGCTTCTGCTACCCAAGTAGCAAAAGGTGGCCAAGCTTTACCAGAAGCTCCTGCATGCGGGGCTCGCGCAGCCACGACATCAAGAACAAACACTATGTTTTCTATTCCCATGCTTTTCTTTATGGGTGCGGGTAGGCACTTAAGTGGTTTTCAGGTAGGAGAAGCCTCTCAATTGGGCTTAGCAGCCATTGTTGTAGGTGGAGTTGTTCTTTTATTAGAGCTCAATGCCCTTTTTGGAAAACAAGGCCCTATGACTAGTATTAAAGGTGTTATTACTTGTGGCTTTGCATTATGGGCAGTGCTTTTTGGGGCGCTGGATATACTGCTGTAGAATAAAAAAGTGCCTGGCTATGTTGAAAACTGCCAGGCGCTTATTTATTCGTCAATTTTCAACAACAGGTGATGTGGATTTGACGAATTTTAATAAATCGTGAACTCTTGAGCGTAGATCTTTAAGTTCTTTTTCATTAATAATGGAATTTCTTCGAACTTCTTTTTTCTCAACACGAATTTCTTTTAAACGTTTTTTAGCCCCTTCGATACTGTACCTTTCATTATAAAGAAGTTGTTTGATAAGAAGAATTTTCCTAACATCTACTTGATTATAAACTATTAGATTCTTATTAGACATTTCTGGACTTAGAATCTCAAACCCTGTTTCCCAATAGCCAACAACATAGGGTTCTAAACCTGTAATTTTACTGACATCCCCTATTTTAAAAAAAAGCCTGTCTGGAATCTGCACATTTTTAGGTTCTATGATTTGTTCAACCATAAATTACTTTAAAACGTACTTCCAGATGACGAATGAGATGTTGATGATGGGGGTTTATTTGAAGAAGTGCCTGGAGAATTGAGTGCATTTTTTAAAACCTGACTGGGTCTAAAAGTTAGAACTTTTCTTGCAGATATTTCAATGGATTGGCCTGTTTGAGGGTTACGCCCTACACGGGATTTTTTACCTCGAACAACAAAATTACCAAACCCAGAGATTTTAATTTTCTCTCCCTTTTCTAGTGTCTCTTTCATTAAATCAAAGATGAGCTCTACAAGATCAGCAGCTTCTTTTTTTGAAAAACCTATTTTCTCATAGACTTGCTCTATGAGCTCTGCCTTTGTAATCGTCTTTCCCTTAAGCTGCTCCACCATAACTAACTTTTACGCTAGCATAACTCTTTAATGATTTCAAGCACTTCTTTGACTAAACTCAAATCCTCACTTGGGCACCTAATTTGTTAGATAATTCCTGAACAATAGCGTTATGAGCTTCTTCAATATCAGATTGGTCAAGGGTTTTTTCATAGGATTGATAAAAAATACGAAATGCCAAGCTTCTTTTTCCTTCTCCAATTTTTTGTGGATCAGAATAAACATCAAAAAGTGAAATACTCTGAATAAGATTTGATTTAAGCCCTTTTATACACTGTAAAACTTCTTCATGAGAAACAGTTTCTTCCAAAACAACAGCAAGATCCCTTGCTACAAGAGGATATTTAGAAATATTTTTAAAATTTACCTCTTGTTTATGGCGTTTGAGTAATTTTTCGAAATTCAACTCTGCAATCACAACAGACTGATCCATTTCAAAAGCATGCTGAACTTCGGGGTGCAATTCCCCAACAAACCCAATCTTTTTGTGCCCATTGTAAAGAGAGGCACTTTTACCAGGATGAAGCCATGGCTCCTCTCCTCTCTTCCAATGAAGATTATTTTCATGGTCTAAAACCCCTTCAACAATACCTTTTAAATCAAAAAAATCATAATATTCATGATATTCCTTCCAGGGGACAAGGGCTTTTTGCCCCGATAACAAAAGTGCTAAATGCTCTGATTCTTGTGGCAATTTTCTATTTTCTACAACTTCAAATACATTTCGTAGTTCAAAAATCTTAACTGTATTTGCTTTTCTGTTAAGATTATAAAGAAGAACTGCAATAAGGCTTGGGAAAAGAGCGGGTCTCATACAAGAAAATTCTTCTGCCAGTGGATTTAATAATTTAAGTGAATCGAGCTTAACATGACATTTTTCTAAAAGTGCGCGCGGTACAAAACTATAACTCACTGTTTCATGAAACCCCTTGGTAGAAAGATGTTTTTTTAACTTAAAGGCAATAGGTTCTTCATATTTTATCTTAGAAGGAGCTGGCAAAGTAGCCAAAGGCACTTTATCAAAACCAATAGATCTTATAATTTCCTCTATAAGGTCAGCTTCATGACTCACGTCCCCTCGAAAACTTGGCACCTCTACCTTCCATTGGTTTTTTCCTTTTGGTTTTAAAGAAAATTGAAGATCACTTAAAGCTTTCTTAACCTCTCTTTCAGGAAAACTAATTCCAAGAAGCGTATCTACATTTATCTTTTCTAAGACAATTGTGGTTTTCTTTTGTTTTTTAGGATAAACATCTATTTTCCCTTTATAAGCTTGCCCCTCCCCTAACTCGCACATCAGAGCCGCTGCGCGCTCCAATGCTAAAATAACACCTTCAATATCAATTCCTCTTTCAAATCGGTAACTAGAATCAGTTTGCACTTTAAGGCGTTTAGAAGTTCTACGGATGGTAGCTGGGTTAAATGAAGCACTTTCTATAAGAATATTTTTTGTTTCTTCTGTAACCTGTGAATCAAAGCCACCAATAACACCCCCAAGAGCAACGGCATCTTCACCATCTGCAATAACAATATCATCTTTGTGAAGTATTCTTGTTTCTCCATCTAAGCTCTTTATCTTTTCACCCTCTTTGGGATATCTTACTATAATTTTACTACCCTTTAATTTATCAAAATCAAAAGCATGAAGGGGTTGGCCGTATTCCATGAGAATAAAGTTAGTAATATCTACAATATTATTAATAGGCCTGAGCCCAATAGAGCGTAGCTTTAACTGTAATTCAAGGGGTGAAGGTTTTACTTTCACATTTTGAAGAACAATAGCAGCATATCTTAAACATTCCCGATGTTTAATTGTAACGGAAGTGATTTTTTGAACAGAAACTTGAGACTCTTTAAAATGAGATTTTGGGAGAGTCAATTTTACTCCTCTTATGGCTGCCACTTCTCTTGCAATCCCAATATGGCTGAGACAATCACCTCGATTAGGAGTTACTTCGCACTCTAAAGTCGTATCTTCATAACCAATGGCTTTTTCAAATGGCGCACCCACTTTCACATCCTTCTGCAAAATAAGAATGCCAGAAGCTTCTTCTCCAAAAGCTAATTCTTTACTTGAACAAAGCATTCCATAAGAATCAATTCCCCTAAGATTGGTTTTTTTAATTTCAAATCCACCTGGAAGAAGAGCTCCAATTTTTGCAAAAGGCGCTTTATCGCCCTCTTTAATATTTTGTGCACCGCAAACAACTTGGAAATTTTCTTTTCCATCTGTGACAACGCAAAGAGAGAGTTTATCGGCATTTGGATGCTTTTCTATTTTTTTAATCTGTCCAACAACCACATTTGTCCAAGGAGCTTTTATTTCATTAATGGAGCTTATCTCAATACCCCGCATCGTAAGACTTTCAGCTAAAGATGCAGGATCTTTTTCAAAACTTCCAAGAGGCACATAAGATTTGAGCCAAGATAAACTAACTTTCATAATATAAACTCATCCTTAAACTGTTTTAGAAATCTTAAATCATTTTCAAAAAAAAGCCTTAAATCAGAAATACCATATTTAAGCATGCTAAGGCGTTCTATTCCCATCCCGAAAGCAAAACCAGTTACCTTTTTAGGATCATAACCAACTGCCTTGAAAACATTTTGATGAACCATGCCACACCCTAAAACTTCAAGCCATCCTGTTTGCGAACAAACTCGACACCCCTTTCCTTGACACATCACACACGTAATATCTACTTCAGCACTTGGCTCTGTGAAGGGAAAAAAGCTAGGCCTAAAGCGAAGTTTTGTTCCTTCATTAAAAAAATTCTGAAAGAAATAAGTAAGAACTCCTTTAAGTTCTGCAAAAGAAACATTTTTATCCACATAAAGCCCCTCCACCTGCTGAAACATGGGTGAATGTGAAATGTCATAGTCATGACGATATACAAAACCAGGAGATAAAAATCGAACTGGGGGCTTCATTTTTTCCATGGTTCTAATCTGGACAGGTGAAGTGTGAGTTCGAAGCACCACATCTTCAGAGACATAAAAAGTATCTTGCATATCTCTCGCAGGATGGTGTTTAGGCACATTCAAAGCTTCGAAATTGTAGTGATCTGTCTCTACCTCTGGGCCGTACTCCACATCAAATCCCATTTTAGAAAAAATCTCGATGACTCTTTGCTGAGTTTGGGTCGTTGGATGAAGTGTGCCTTCTTCAGTTCTTTTTCCAGGTAGAGTAATATCTATCTTTTCTGATTTTAACTTTTCATTCTGAAGTTTTAATTGAGCTTTTTGAGTTAATTCTTGAATTCGATCTTCTATACTTTTTTTAAGAACATTGGCTTCTCTTCCAACTTGGGCACGTTCACCCCCCTCAATCTGAGGCAAGCTTCGTAAAACCTCTGTCAGTTCACCATTGCGGCCTAAATATTTAATTCTAATATCTTCAATGAGTTTAAGATCTAAATGAGATTGGAGTTCTTCTAAATCACCATGTGCCCGCGATTTGATTTCGTCAATCTTGATGAGCCATGTCATGAGTATTATTGTAGGGCCAATTGAACTAGTTCTTGAAATGCTTTAGGGTCTGATACTGCAAGCTCTGAAAGTGCTTTTCTGTTCAAAAGAATATTCTTTTTATGAAGTCCACCCATGAGTTTACTATAAGAAGTGCCTGAATCACGAGCTGCAATTCCAATGCGGGTTATCCATAGCTGCCTAAAATCACGTTTTTTGGCACGACGATCACGCCAACTATAGCGAAGAGCTCTTTCAAGGGTTGTATAGGCAGACCTAATCAAACGATGACGCGCACCTACAAAGCCTTTAGAAGCTTTTAAAATTCTTTTTTTACTTCGACGTGCTTTAACGCCTCTTTTAACTCTCATGAGTAGGGTAACATCCTTGCAACTCTTTTTACTTCAGATTTATGAACGAAATCATGTCTTCGAAGACGCCTCATCCGATCTTGAGGCTTCCCTGTTAAAATATGTCTTCGATTTGCCTTAGCCCGCTTAAACTTTCCAGATTTCGTTTTCTGAAATCTCTTAGCAACTGCTTTTCTTGTTTTCATTTTTGGCATATTATTTCCTTTTTACCTGAGGCACAATAAACATATTCATAGACCTTCCATAAAGTCTTGGGGGTTGGTCTATGACTCCTCTACTCCCAATTTTCTCTATGACCTTTTTTAAAACTACCTCACCAAGCTCTGGTCTATCTACTTCTCTTCCTCTAAACCAAACAAAAACCTTAACTCTTTCACCCTTTTCTAAGAAATTAAGAATATGACTCACTTTAATATTAAGATCATGTTCTTGGATTGTAATACCAAGCTTAATTTCTTTTACTGTTATTTTTACCTGTTTTTTTCTAGATTCAGATTCCTTTTTCTTCTCTTCATATCGATACTTTCCGTAATCGATAATTTTACACACGGGCGGCTCGGCGGTAGGAGAAATCTCAACAAGATCTAACCCCCTCTCCCGAGCTACGTTCAACGCTATATGCGTTTCGAGTACTCCCAGTTGCTTGCCTGATTCATCAATGACACGTACTTGGGGTACTCTAATTCTGTTGTTCAAACGAGGTGGCCGAACTATAAATAGCCTCCCTCTGATGCTAGCGTTTTCGTCATATCGTGTTTGCTATTTCCATATATGAAATATCGCCAAATACTAATAATTATTTTAGAAATGTCAATCTTAGTTTGGTAGACCTGCCTCTTTAACGGTTTTTTTCACAAAATCTTCAATTCCCATTGTGCTTTGCTCTTTTTCACCCCATTTGCGAACTGTTAAAGTCTTTGAGCTTACTTCTTTGTCACCCACAATAAGCATATAAGGAATTTTTTTAAGTTCAGCCTCTCTTATTTTAAAACCTAATTTTTCATTTCGAGTATCTTTCACAACCCGCAGTCCCCCTTCTCTTAAATGCTGAAAAACTTCTTCCGTATAGGAAACTTGTGCATCTGTTAAATTTAAAATAGCCACTTGAGTTGGAGCAAGCCATAGCGGGAAACGCCCTCCAAAATGCTCAATAAGAACCCCAAGAAAACGCTCCGGACTTCCTATAATAGCCCGATGAACCATAACAGGGCGATGTGCTGCCCCATCAGCCCCTGTATATAAAATATCAAAACGCTCAGGCATTGAAAAATCAAGCTGAATAGTTCCACACTGCCAATAGCGTCCTAAACTATCTTTAATATGAAAATCTATTTTAGGGCCATAAAAAGCACCCGCCCCTGGATTTAACTTAAATTCTACCTTTGATTTTTTAAGTGCATTCTCTAAAGCTTGAGTTGCCTTATCCCATGCAGCTTGAGACCCCATTGCCTTTTCTGGTCTTGTAGAGAGTTCAATTTTAAATTCTTTAAATTGGAAATCACGATATGTTTTTAAAATAATTCCAATTAAACGTGTCACTTCTTCTTCAATCTGGTTTTCCATACAAAAAATATGGGCATCATCTTGAGAAAAACTTCTCACTCTAAAAAGACCATGCAGCACACCTGATTTTTCATATCGATGCACATGACCAAACTCAGCAATACGAAGTGGCAACTCTCTATAAGAATGTTTACTATCTTTATAAATAAGCACATGCCCAGGACAGTTCATGGGTTTTACAGCCATTTGTTGACCATCATGTTCTGTAAAAAACATGTTCTCTCTGTAATTTTCATAGTGCCCACTCTGGCGCCACAACTCGTCCGTATAGATCAAAGGTGTTTTTACTAATTTGTAATCCCCATTATCTAAAATCCGCCGACAGTATTTTAAAAGCTGCTCATACAGGATAACCCCCTTTTCATGAAAAAAAGGAGAAGCTGGAGATTCAGGATGAAAGCTAAAAAGATCTAGCTCTTTCCCAATCTTTCGATGATCTCTTTTTTTAGCCTCCTCTAAAAGATGAATATATTCATCTTGTTCAATCTTCGAAAAAAAGGCTGTACCATAAATGCGGGTGAGCATTTCATTTTTTTCGCTACCCCGCCAATAAGCACCAGCTATGGAAAGTAATTTGAAAGCTTTAATTCTTCCGGTGGAAGGCATGTGAGGTCCCCGGCAAAGATCTGTAAAATCTCCTTGATCATAAACACTTACTTTATCTTCAAGCAGCTCTTCTATGATTTTAACTTTATAAAGTTCCTTTTGCTTTTTGAAAAAAGAAATAGCCTCTTTTTTATAAATCTCGCGCCTTTTAATAGGAAAGTTTTCTTTAATAATTTTTTCCATTTCTTTTTCAATCTTGGAAAGCTCAGTAACAGAAAATTCTTTTTTGAAAGAAAAATCATAGAAATAACCATTTTCAATAACGGGTCCAATTGTAATTTCCACTTGGTCTTTATAAAGGCGTTTCACCGCCTGAGCCATAATATGAGTTGTAGAGTGTCTTAATATCTCAAGTGTTTCTTTATCTTTTTCTGTTAAGATTTTAATTTTAGAATCAGATAAAATAGGCGTTTGAAGGTCTTTAATTTCTTCGTTAACCTTAGCCCCTAAAGCATCTTTAGCTAATCGCGGACCAATGGAGGCAGCTATCTCCCCTGCTGTTACTCCTTGAGGAAACTTTTTCTTCGATCCATCTGGTAATTCTACCGTTATATTTTGATTCATTTTAATTTTCTACTATAACATTAACATTGCTTGATTTGAAAAAGAAGACTGATTATATATACCCAAAAAGGAGGAATTATGTCGAGACCTGAATTTATAGAATTAAAATCAACTGTTGGTTTTGGGGCAAAAAATCGACAGGTATAAATTTAGGCAAAAATCAGTCAAGAACCCTGTTAAAAAATTTACACATAGATAAGTTGTTATTTTCATTATAGTTCTTTTGACTTCTCTTCGTTAGAAAAACGCTTCTTTTTTGCACCTAAACATTTTCGAAAATGACACTTCTGAAATACACAAAGTAAATAGTTTTAAAAATACAAGTTATTTTAATGGGTTATACAAAAATCCTCATTTTTTAAACTAATAGGCACGCTCTTTGCTTTAATTATGAAGTAGAAGTGATGGATAAGTTTATGCGGTATAAAAAATTCACTTTAGTATTTATGGTTGCCTTCTTATCTTGTGCTGTAGCATGGGGTGAGGGGGTATTTACCAAAACACCCCTTGAAAGATTAAAATTCCAAATTTCAGGTGGTTATACAAAAGACATTGGAGCAACAAATACTTATTTAAATTCCTTCAACGGAAAATTTGTACCAGGATTTGGGGCAAGCTATGAGCTTTCTGATCGTCTCAATACGGAGCTTTTATTTTCTTACTCTAGTATAAGTTCTCAGAATTCTCAGTCTTATCCGAACACTGGTGTTTTTATCAATACCGCCAGAAGAATAAAAATAGGAGGAAATATCAAATATCACCTCCTTTCCCAGTTATTCAGTCGTTTTTCTCCCTTCATTGGTGTGGGATTAGGATATATCAGTGATAAATACACAACGACTAATATTTATTATTACACACCCTCTGATTTTAATTTAAGCCAGAGTGATATAGCAGCTAACTTTCTTGCTGGCATTGAGATTGAACTTATAAAACAAATTTCACTTGCTTTCAGAATGGAATACAATTCCTTTTTAACAAATAGAAACAAGTTTTATACTTATTCCCCTGTTCAAGGAAGCGGCTACCCAATAAGGCAACTCTCAGTGCGCCAAGATACTATGAATTATCTAGGGATTATTTCTTTTAGCTTTTTCTAAAGGGCCTAAAGAAATAGGGAGACGTATAAAAACATCTCCCCATCTGATTTAAGTTAAGAATTAATTAAAAATAAATTAATATTAATTTTAGAATAGTTCTTAATCTTAGTAGCGACCACCACGTCCACTGCTACCACCACGTCCGCCACGGCTACCACCAGCGCTTCTTCCAAAACCACCACCACGATTTTCACGTGGAGCTTGAGGTCTTGCTTCTGACACTTTTAGAGCACGTCCATCTAAATCAGTGCCATTAAGCTGGCTAATAGCAGCTTCAGCTTCTTGATCTGTTGACATTTCAACAAAGCCAAAGCCTTTGCTTTTACCAGTAATGCGATCTGTTATGATTTTTGCAGATTCGACATTTCCGGCTGCTGCGAAGGTAGTCTGAAGAGACTCGTCCGTCACAGAATAAGCAAGGTTTCCGACATACAATTTCTTACCCATAATAATAGTACCTCCTTCAAGGCTGGTAAGCCACAGAAAGAGGCCAGGAGCACCTCGCTACAAGAACTCTTTAACTCTGAGGCGTAACCAATAACTAATTAACAGTTACTCACTACCAAAGATCTATTCTAAATGCAAGTGGTAGGCGCGAGCGGTCTTGAACCGCTGACCTCTACGATGTCAACGTAGCGCTCTACCCCTGAGCTACGCGCCTTCGACAAAACTTGAGCAAACTGTTTAACAATATTCTGCTCAAGTTGCAATAAATCAACTTTCCGTTCTAATATTTTTTCCATACTCGTAATATCTGTATGACATAAGCCGCATGGCTTAAAATAAGAAAAATATTTGAGGTCGCAGCTCACATTAAGAGCTACGCCATGAATACTAATACCCCTTGAAATATGCACACCAATAGAAGCACATTTTTTACCCTCACTCCACACTCCTCTATGATTAGGGTTGCCTGTAGATTTAATACCATAATCGCTCAACACCTGAACAAGAGTTTCTTCTAAAAAGCTAATATATTTTCTAACTGAAAAACCACACTCTTCAATTGAGATCACTGGATAAATAACAATTTGTCCAGGCCCATGGTAAGTTAACTCCCCTCCTCTATTTAAAGAAACCACTTCTACATGAGAAGGAATAATATCCCGAATTTGCGAATAATCCTTCTCTAATTTTCTTCCCACAGTAACAGTGTGTGGGTGTTCACAGAGGAAAAGAGTTCCTTTACTTTTCCCTTCCAATATTTTTTGGCGTTCCTCTTCCTGAAGAATCGTTGCTTCTTGTACTGAAACCTGCCCTAAATCTTGATATTTCATATTGTGATTGAAAGTAAAATACGGCTCCAGTGGTACTTTATAAACTCTTTAAAAACAATAATAAAATTCATAAGGTTAGAATACCAGCTATCCATACTAAAGCGCACATTTTCAACAGAATAAGGATAAATGGTGAGGTCTTTTGGTAGTATCTTTTTGAAAATGTAAAGAGAGCGATACATGTGATAATCTGATGTCACTAAAAGAATATTTCGAACTGAGAATTGACGAAGTAGTTTTTCACATTCAATAGCATTTTCAACGGTACTGGTAGAGGTATTCTCTATGATAACGTTTGGATTCTTTTTTTGGTTTGGCGCATATTTTTCTATCTGAAACTTCTTTCCAACCCCTGAAATAAGAAGATATTGTGCTCTCATCTCTGTAAATACGTTTATCGCTTTTTGAATCCTGCCTACATCGCCTGCCAGTACAACGACGGCATCAATAGCCTTAATATTTGAAAACTCCACATGCATCTTATTCGTAAAATCATAGAAGAAATAAATGAAACCTATAACAACAGTTAAAACAATAATACCAAATAAGTATTTTAAAAATGCCACGTAGTAAAAATAACACTGAAAACATTTGACTTCAATACACATCAAATATAAAGAATACCCTGCCAATCAAGGCATAAAAAAGGATTCTACTACGCACAAGGCTTCGTAGAATAGGTAAGACAGTAAAGCTGAATTGGATGTAAGTAATTTAAGATTCTTCGAAGCCCTTCGAGGCTTTAGCGAAGTAGGGCGAAGTAGAAAAAAAGGAGGTCGTTTTTATGCACCATTTAAAGGCTGGTATCTGTAGTGTTCTTGTCGCTTTTCAAATCTCTCTTCCACTTCTTGGTTTTGCTCACAACGAAAGTGCAAATGAAGCTGCAACGATGGCTCAAGCTTTCGACGCAACTATGAAGCAAAACTTTAAAGAGGCTTATGGAAGTGACAACTGGATACAAACCCTTGCTCAGAAAACAAAAGATGAGGGAGATCGTCTTTTTGCAACAGAAATGAAACATGTAAAAGTTCTTAAAAAAGATGCATCAGTTGATCAAAAAACTGTTGCTCACCAAAAAGGACTTAGCGAAGCAAAATTATCCCTCTTAGAAAGAGTTGAAAAAAGTACTGAAAGGCAAACAAATGATATCAACCGTTTCTTCGAAACTGAGGCTATTCAAGAGCAGGCAGCCGAAATGTTGCCTGAAGAAATTAAAAATGTAACTGCTTCGAAGGATTATATTACATTAGCCATTTTAAACGATAACACTCTTAATCCTAGTGAAAAACTAAAACGCGCTAAAATCTCACAACTAGAAAGACGAACTGAAAGACTCAAAAATGAGATTAGAGCCGTTGATAACATGAAAGAATATTTCTACAACAAAGCAGAAAGAGTTCTTAACCGTGAATTTACATGGCTTGGAATTACATTCTTTGATGATGACAACAATTTCTTTGAAGAAGTTCTAGATCTTTGCATCTTAATCGTAGTAGGAACTCTCTTTATTGCTGGTGGCTTTTTAGTTTTATGGCTCTTGTCATACGGTCATCATGATCATGGTTATACACATACGCACTATCATGATGGTTATCACCATGGTGAAAATCATGGGTTTCACAACGGACACAATCACACACATCACCACCCTGATCGCAACCATCATCACGACAATCATTAGAGAACATTATGAATTATAAAGTAGCCATCTTCATCCTTATAGGATGGGGGTGGCTACCCTCTTTTGCAGATTCTTCATGGAACATTGCAGGTTATTTTAGTAGTCAGGCTCAAAAGCTTGAAGGTGATGTTTCTAAAGTTACGGTTTTAAAAGAAGCAGCCGCCAATCACAAAGATGCTAGTTTTAGATTATTTTTTGACCCACCGATAGCCTCTGGTCTTAAAGTGGAGCTAACTCAATTTAAAAATGCCAAGAAGGTCCAAGAAACACAATTTGATAACGTTAATTTCGGAGATCAAAAAACTCTAGAAGATTTTTTAAATAAAACTTTTACTGAAGGCTCAACTCATTCTGTTCTTATTTTAAGTGGACATGGCACCTTATGGGGGCCTGAATCATCCAGAAATCTAAATCAAATGACATATTCTACTTTTGGCACAGATGAAGGATCCGATAATGATGGTCTCACTATTTTTGAATTAAAAAATGCTTTAACTGTTCTTAAAAGGCCGCTTGAGCTTTTGATCTTTGATAATTGCAATATGGGTAATATTGAAACGCTCTATGAATTAAGAACTTATGCTCGCTATATCATGGCGAGTCAATTTAATGTAGCAGCGCAGTCTCTGAATTATCAGGTTTTCAAACAACCTTTTACAACACCATTTGAGCTGGCAGAAAAGCTCATCCAAACAAGTTTTGATCCCACTATGCCTGATTATAAAACATTTTATCTCTATGATATGGCAGTTATAAACGCAGTTATCGAACAAATGACAGAAAGTAATTCTTTGAAACCAGCAAAGTTAAGACACAATGAAAATGCAGATCTGCTATCCCTTTTACCAGATTTAAACCTTGATAGATTTGTCGCCATAAACCCTCTTCGAGATTTCAAAGAATGGCTTCGAGAAATAGAAAGAGAAGAAAGTGATGTTGAAGCTCTTCTAAAAGACCCTCGTCTTGGGGTAAGGCAAAATACTTTTTCAAACTTTCATAGAGAGCTAGAAAAAATTATAAAAAATAACGAAGATATTCCTCTTGAGTTTTATGAAAATTTAGAGCTTTATCGATTTTCGAAGATTTTAAAAAGTCCACCCCCTACCCTTCAACTCAGTGGTTTGAGTGTTTTCTTCCCACAAGAAATTGAAATCTCGCATTTAAGACAGCAGCTTCATTTTTATGAAGAGCTTGAATTTGCTAAGCACACTTTATGGGGTGAAAAAATACAAAAATTTCTCTTTGAGGAATCCTCTGAAACGCTTGAAACACTCGAAGAAAAATTTCGAGAAACAGTAAAACAAAGGCCTGATTGGAAATGGAGTTTAGATACCCTTTATGAAAAAAAAGACGTTTCTACACTTATAAAAACTTATGACACATACCTTGAAGAGCTCATTCAAATTGGACTTCTAGCTCTATCTAAAAATGGCATTGATTTAGTTGAAAGCATATATCAAGAGATTTATAAGTTGTGCAATCAACTTACTACTTTGGCTCCCAATCACCTCTCTTCAATGGGCGCTAAGGTTTTTATTTTGCGTTATAAATATATATTGGTACTTCTAACATTGGCAGAGCATTCGCACCAAAAACTACCTTCCTCTTATTTTTACAATCAGCATAAAAAACTTATTGGTGAAAAGCGCTTTTATGAGCTTTTATATGAAGATACGGTTAAAGAAGGTTCCCGCGACAAGCAGTTTTATGAACTAGTAGAGGAGTTACTCTTAAGGTGGCTTGGGTGACGGGCTGTGATGACTGTTTTAATATTACCCCTAACGTTAAAATCACCCACCACTTCCATTTCATAGGGGTCCAAAGCTTCTACAAGATCATCCAAAATAATATTGGCTACATCTTCGTGATAGATTTTCTGATTTCTAAATTTATTAATGTAAAGCTTGAGGGATTTTAATTCAACGCATCTATCTTTAGGAACATATTTAATGTGAAGGGTTGCGAAATCTGGGAAGCCAGAACGAGGACAGATACATGTAAATTCAGGACATGTAAAAGAAACTTCATA
>CAYJUJ010000007.1:13318-18347 GCA_964373325.1 uncultured bacterium | reverse complement strand
ATTTTTTCACAGCCATTTTTTTCTACATTGTTATTCTTTGGAAGCATCGTGAAAATATAAGGAAAATAATTTGAAAAGGGTTATTATAAGAATGAAAATACTTATAAACTGTGAAGTGGAAATAAGATTTGAAATTACAAAACCACGACTTTCATCTCCTCTAAAAAACTCTACAAAAAAACGAATGATAGAGTAGAGAAAAAGATAAGTTAAAACGACTTGCCCATCAAATTTCTTCTTCTTGTTTAAGAAAAAATAAAGAAAACAAAAAATAAAAAAAAGAGCTGTAGCTTCATAAAGCTGGGTTGGGTGAACGGGTGTGTCTAATGGCCTTGCAAAGGAGTCAGGGTTTTGAAATTTGATCCCCCACGGAAGATGTGTTGGTTTTCCATAACAACACCCAGCCATAAGACACCCCAATCTTCCAAACATATGTGTGAAAGCAACACCAGGGGCGCCAATGTCTAGCATTTTCCAAACAGGAATGTTTTTTTTTCGACTGCAAATAATGAGAGTTATAGCTCCTGCAATAAGACCACCGTAGAAAACAAGCCCCCCTTCCCAAATAGCAAAGACTCTTAAGGGCTCTTTAATGTATTCAGATAAATTAGTAATGATGAAAAGAAGCCTTGCTCCAATAAGTCCGCATAGAAGCGACCAAAAAGCCAGATCAATGATGGTATTTGATTGAATTCCTTCTTTTTTGGCCTGTTTTATGATGAGAGGAATCATAAGAAGAAATCCAATGGCTATAAGTACCCCGTAACTTCTAATTTCTAAAGGTGTATCTAAAAAAGGAAGGGGAATTTTTATAAGAACAGGAATCATTTTTTTTGTTTTAGTTTAGATTCGAAGAAAATGCTGTAAATAATGAGAAGCACTACTCCTATACAAATGAGAGAATCTGCAACGTTAAAAGCAGGCCAGTGTTGTTGATATAAGGGAAGCCATGTCAAATCTACATCAATAAAATCTCTCACATAATTAAAGCGTACTCTATCTGTGATATTACCAACAGCCCCCGAAAAAATAAGAATAAGACTTAAGAGATAGATTTTTTGATCTTCTTTTCCTTTGACGTACATATAGAAGATGAGTGCTATAGCAGCAATTGGAACAACTAGAAAAAAGATGCTTCTAAACACTTCTGGTACATTTGAAAAAATACCAAAAGCCCCACCTTTATTATGAATGTACGTAATCTAGAGAAAACGAGGTATCACTGTTAAGCTTTCAAAGAGTTGAAAGTGCCGTTCAATATATTCTTTCGTTATCTGATCACAGATTGTTAAAACAATACTTAAGACTATAAAATAAGTATATTTTTTTTTCACGTTTTTCCTTCCCCCTCTCTATAAGTTGAAAAAGTAATATGAAAAATGAGTATGATACCCCCCATACAAAGAAATAAGTCAGCTAAATTAAGGGGGTGTTTTGGGGCAAGCCAATTAAAATCAAGAAAACCTATAACATAATTAAAACGAACTCGATCTAAAAGATTGCCCAAGGCTCCTCCTGCAATAAGAGCTAGTCCAATAGCTGCTCTCTGAGATAGTTTTTTTGAAAATAAGACTGCGAGGATAATAACTACCAAAGCAAGAGAAGGCACCAAAATAAAAAATAATTTTCTCATGGTTGGGTCTACATTTTGGAAAATATCAAAAATACCAGCCGTATTTTTTTGATAGGTCAAACTTAAAAAATCTTGAATCCATGGAATAGTATTGTCTAGTTCAATAAAAGTGCCTATATACAGTTTTGTCACTTGATCAATAGCAACAACAAAGCCCGTAAGTGTAAAGAGTATAAGATACTTGATTTGCACATGAAAATTCTATCATCTGTACACATTTCCAGCAATGTGTTAAAAAATCTTCAAGGAGTAAAAATTGTTAGAGAAATTTAGTCCAACCATTGATTTTGTAAAATCGGAACATGAAGTTTTAGATTTTTGGAAAAAAAATAAAATTTTTGAGAAAAGTATTGCCACAAAAGATCCTTCAACTCAATACGTTTTTTATGACGGCCCTCCTTTTGCTACAGGGCTTCCTCATTTTGGGCATTTTGTACCCAATATTTTAAAAGATGTTATCCCTCGCTATTGGACTATGCGCGGGCATAGGGTGGAGCGTCGTTTTGGGTGGGATTGTCATGGTCTTCCTGTTGAGCATGAAATTGATAAATCACTAGGTCTAGAAGGAAAAAAGGCAATCGAAGATTATGGTATTGCCAAGTATAACGAAGCCTGTCGAAGCATTGTTCTCAAATATACAAAAGAGTGGGAAAAAACAATTACGCGCATTGGGCGTTGGGTTGATTTTGAAAATTGTTATAAAACAATGGATCCCACTTTTATGGAGAGTGTGTGGTGGGTTTTTAAGTCAGTATGGGATAAGGGGCTTATTTATGAGGGGTACAAGGTTATGCCCTATTCAACTGCGTGTGCAACCCCTCTTTCTAATTTTGAAGCCAATTTAAATTATAAAGATGTTCAAGATCCATCTCTAACCCTTTTATTTAAGAAACAAAACTCTGAAAACACTTACTTTTTAGCATGGACCACAACACCTTGGACACTGCCAGGCAATTTAGCTTTAGTAGTTCATCCAGAGGAAGAATATGTGGAAGTTTTGGATGTGAAAAATCATCATCAATATATTTTGGCCTCACAGCGGCTTACTTTTTATTATTCTGACCCTTCACAGTATAAAAAATTAAATCAATTTAAAGGAAAGGATTTAAAAAATCAAAAATATGAACCGCTTTTCCCTTATTTTAAAAAGCATCCTAATAGTTTTCGAGTTCTTTTGGGCGACTTTGTGACTATGGAGGATGGCACGGGTATTGTACACATGGCTCCTGGTTTTGGTGAAGATGATTTCAATCTTTGTCGTAAAGAAAATATTGAAGTGGTTTGTCCCGTTGATGAAGATGGAAAGTTTACTCAATAAATAAATGATTATAAGGGCATGTATGTTAAAGATGCTGATAAAAATATTATTCATAGACTCAAAGAAGAAGGAAAAATCTTAAAACATGAAACGATTCAACACAGTTATCCTTTTTGCTATAGGTCAGAAACACCCCTTATTTATCGTGCTATTAATAGTTGGTTTGTCAGTGTTGAAAAAATAAAAGAAGAAATTATTAAGAGTAATAATAAAACCCATTGGATTCCAGAGCACTTAAAAGAAGGGCGTTTTGGAAAGTGGCTTGAAGGGGCTAGAGATTGGGCTATTTCCAGAAATAGATATTGGGGATGTCCTATTCCAGTTTGGAAAAATGAAAAAACTGGGAAAGCCGTGTGTTTAGGATCTATTTCTGAACTTGAGAAACTAAGTGGAAAAAAAGTAAAAGATCTTCACAGACATTTTATTGATGATCTTACTTTTCCCGTACCAGGTGAGAAGGGGGTTTATAAAAGAATCCCGGAGGTTTTAGATTGTTGGTTTGAAAGTGGCTCTATGCCTTATGCACAAGCTCATTATCCGTTTGAAAATAAAAAATCTTTCGAAAAAAACTTTCCAGCCGATTTTATTGCGGAAGGACTCGATCAAACAAGGGGTTGGTTTTATACACTGACCGTTCTTGGAACTATTCTTTTTGGAAAATCCCCCTTTAAAAATGTTATTGTGAATGGTCTCATCCTTGCAGAAGACGGCAAGAAAATGAGTAAACGCCTGAAAAATTATTCTGATCCTCATCTTGTTTTAGAAAAATACGGAGCGGATGCTTTAAGACTGTTTCTTATTAATTCCCCCACTGTTCGAGCAGAAGAGGTGCGTTTTTCTGAAAAAGGCATTGAGGATACAGTGCGGCGCGTGCTTCTGAAGTGGTGGAATAGTTATTCCTTCTATATGAGTTATGCTCACATTGAAAATTTTAAGCCAAAAGGTGTTTTTTCAAAATCAAATAACATTTTAGACAAATGGATTATCTCAAAACTTCAAACGCTTATTAAAAGATCCAGTGAAGAATTAGAAAAATACAGAATCTATAATGTGGTTCCTATTCTTCTAGATTTTATAGAGGATCTTACCAACACATATATTCGTTTTAATAGAAAAAGGTTTTGGACTGAGGAGGAAACGAAAGATAAAATCTATGCTTTTGAAACATTATTCGAAGTTTTACTTCAGTTTACAAAAGTCATAGCCCCATTTACTCCTTTTTTAAGTGAAAAAACCTATCAACAGTTACTTCAAGGAGAAAAAACTAAAAAAGAAAGTGTTCACTTGGAAGATTACCCAGAAGTTCAAAAAAAACTTATTGATTTGGAACTGGAAGATGCCATTACCCGAGTTCAGAATGTGATTGTTTTAGCAAGAAATCTTCGTGAAAAGCTTCAAGTTAAGGTTAAGATTCCTCTCAATAAATTAACTATTATTCATAGGAATAAAGAAGTGCTTAATCATTTTAAAGGGCTTGAGGCGTATATTAAAGATGAATTGAATGTGAGAGAAATTGCTTATGACTCCAATGAATCTCAATATGTAAAACTTGCAGCTGAACCCAATCACAAGGTTTTAGGTCCTCGTTTTGGTAAAAAAATGCCTGAATTTATGAGAGAAGTTCAAAAATTAACAGAAGATCAAATTCTACAATTTGAAGCTAAAAAAAGTATCGCTATTTGCGGTGAAACACTAGGGCAGGATGATATTGAAATTATAAGAATTCATCAAAAGGGCCATGATAGCTGCGACTCTAATCCTTTTATTACCGTTGATTTAGACCCAACTGTAAATGAAGATCAAATTTTAGAAGGAAAAAGTCGAGAGGTTATCAACCGTATTCAAAAAATGAGAAAAAACGCGAACTTCAACCTCGATGATCGCATTTATGTACAATATTTGGCTTCTAACACTCTTTCGAAAGCCATGGATCTTCATAAGGAATATATCGCAAGTCAGGTTCTTGCCAAAAAAATAGAGAGTTCTTCTTCTCCGCACGGTGACCTTATAGAAGAGCATGAAATTGATGGTGAAAACATCAAAATCGCCATTTCTAGATACTCCAATTAAACATGCCT